>JALOPT010000158.1 GCA_025453715.1 Methanoregulaceae archaeon
TAACTACCGGAACCCGTCGAAGAACTACACGATCCAGCCCAAAGTGTCGTATGTGGTGAATGTTGATGGCACGTATTATATCGGCGCCGGGCTTTACGAGAATAAAGGTACTGAATTCCCCGCATCAGGCATGAATATAACCGTAAAAGATGTTACCCCCGGAGAACTGGTCACATTCGTCATGGATGCCCGTGATTATGCCAGGAAGAACGGGAAAGAAAAAGCACTTTTTGCCTTCGCTGATCCAACAGGGCCCTTCATCGACAGGGAATTGTATATCATTGCCTATGATTACAATGAAACCAACCTGGCACACCCGTTATCCCCGTGGATACGTGGTCTTTCCCTGGAACACTATACCGACCAGGACTCGGTTGCAACAATCGCTGAACTGTCCGATATTGCCCGAAGGGGGGGTGGATTCGCCCATACTACCCAGCGGATCCCCTATGGTGGAAAGCAGGTCTATGCACCGAAACTCCAGTATGTTTTGCCAGTAGACGACAGCTGGTGGGTCTCGGCCTCGATACTGAATCCAGACTATACACAACTCCGATCAGGTGACCTTACCGGGGTCCGGACAAGGAACCAGACGCAGGAGCAACTCTTCACGCTGGTGACCAGGGCAGTACGGTACGCAAAAGAGAACGGGAAGGAAAAAACACTCGCAGAGATTGGGAAACCTGACGGTGCCTTCGTGGAGGGGGACCTCTTTGTCTGGGCGGAGACTTTTGACGGTGTAATTCTTGCAGACCCCTTCAGTAAAGATATGGTCGGAAAGTCGTTCATCAATTATACTGACCCCTATGGCGAGGAGACTACGCTTGTAGGAATCGATGCACTGCGGAACGGTACCGGGTATACCCATGCAATGTTCCCTGATACTGCTGCCGGATCGACAAACCAGGTCCCGAAACTCATCTACATGAAACCCGTAGATGATACATGGTGGATTGGTAGCGGGATATACGGGGTACAGGTGACCTGAGGATCCATGGACAGACCTCAAGGACTCCCCCTCTTTTTCACGTGATTAATCCGTTCAATATCTCCAGGCATACAGGAGAGGTAACAGACAAAATATGGTAGTATTACATACGGTATACCCGGGAGCAATGCGATGAGGATTGATATTGAACCCCGTATCAGGGCCAGACGATATTAATACGGAGATATTCAACTGGTTGCCTGGAGGCTACCGGTGGAGAAGATATATCAACCCTTTAAAGTAGGATTCGGGTAACTAAAACATCAAATATTTTTTCCAAATAGTAAAATATATAATACATATTGTTAAATATACTTTACAAGCAGGGGGCGACCCTGCGAGTTGGAAACAACATATGAGGTGAGAAAAATGAAACGAAAATCCATGATCGGCCTTGTGATCCTCGGTTTATGCCTGGCAGGCATGCTTGTCATGCCTGTTGCTGCAGCCCCCGGTGCAATTCACCAGGCAAAAACAGACAAGGTGAACCCGGCTATTCCCCAGGACGTCAAAGATGATCTCTGGAATGTGCATATGAAATACCGTATCCAGCAGTTTGACCTGAATGTCCAGAAGGCTACTGATGTAATCGGTGTACTTGACAAGTACCAGTACGATACTACTGCAATGAAAGCAACGCTCTCAGAGATCATGGCCAAGAAACCGGCGCTCCAGTCCGCCGTTTCAGCGAAGGACAAGGATGCCTTGAAATCGGTAAACCAGGAACTTGTCAACCTCTGGAAGGAGTATGGAAAAACTGTAAAGACAGTATTGAAAGCTGATATCCCTGTATCATGAGTGCAATATCCCCCGGCCGGTAATCCCCGCCGGTTTCGGACACTCTTTCACAATGCTCCATAGAACCGGGCAGAATCCTTCTGCCTGAATAATTCCATGCAAAGCCATTGGGATCCGGGGCCCTTTGGCTATACTCTTTTCCCTGGCTCTTGCAGGAAGCAGGATTTTTTTATGGAGGGCCGGTTTGACATTCGCAGGGATTTAATGAATATATTTCCAGGGCTCCTGTCAGGTTTCTTCCTGGTGATCAGTACCCGAATACCTGAATGCACCAGTCGGCACGGTGATCTCAAACCGTGCACCCTTTCCCGGTTCACCCGTTTCCCGGATGGAGAGGCCGGTGATAGAGAGAATTTCACGGGTAAAGAAAAGGCTCCGCCCCGCAGTAACGGTATCCTCCCGGTGTAAAAAGATATGCTCCTTTTTATCGGCCGGGATCCCGATACCATCATCTTCATAGAAAATCGTGACCCCGCCCGGGGTTTCTGTATGCCAGACCCGGATCCGGGTGACATGGTCCCCGTGGGCAAGCGAGTTCTCAACAAGGCCCTGGAATGCCTTTTCAAGAAGGGAATCGGCAAAAACCTCGAGATTTTCCATCTCAACATTGTTCGGGATATCACCCATGGTTACGTGGGATAGCCCGAAGAGGAACGTCATCTTCACATTCTGCCATGACGGAGGTTTTGCACCCAAATCCTGGTAATCTTTTGTAAACTCCGTAATCTCGGTAATTGACCTGGCTGCCTGCTCACATTTTTGTATATTTTCAATAATACGGTCCTGCCCGCAAGCTTCCTGCAGAGCGAGTTCAAGGTAGCTGTTCAGGACGAAAATCTCGTTGGTAAGCTCCCGTCTTGTCAGCTGGGAGAGTACGTTGAGCTTCTGGTTGACCTTCAGCAGGGTTTCCTCTATCAGTTTGCGTTCAGTAATATCCCGGACGACACATGTCAGGCCTGCACTCAGGCTATCAGGTCCCTGAAAGGAAGTAACGTGAAGGTCAAACCAGGTCGGGATATTCTGAATCTCAAGACGATATTCGGCCCTGGACGGGGTCCCTGTTTTTAAGGTCTGCGTCAGTGCATTTCTGATGATCCCGTATGCCGGTTCGGGAAATCCAATTTCATCAAAGTGCCTGCCAATGAAATATTGTGGCCTGACAAAAAGTTTACCGTTGTGCGGTTCATAATATTCCCTGAAAACCAGATCCTTGTCTAACACAAAGAGAAGGTCATCCATGCTCGTGATAAGGGACCTTGTACGCTGTTCACTTTCCCGCAGTGCATCTTCCACCCGTTTTCGCTCGGAGATGTCGAGGATAACCATCAGAATACAGGGGATGCCGGCAACATCAATTGTTGTTGCGGAGAATAATCCGACCAGCGTTTCGCGGTTCTTCGTGATTACTTTCACATCCATGTCACGGACCTGCCCGGAACCTTTCAACTGGTCCTGGATGACGTTCCATTGGATCGGGTCAGAATACAAGCCCAGTTCAGAGGGAGTTTTTCCGAGTAATTCCTCCCTGGAAAACTCAAATGCCCTGAGGAACGATGAGTTAACGTCAATAAATCTGCCTTCTTCGATTGATGAAATTGCCATTAGTGCGGGGCTTGTTTGAAATGCACGGGAAAATTTGTCCTCTGATGCTGCAAGATTTCGTCTCTCTCTCTCCCTGCGCCGCTGGGTGAGCCCAAAAGAGATAACAAGGGCCAGGATCAGGAGCGTTGCGGCTATTATCGCTGCACACTCTTTTAGAACTGCATAGGCCCAGTTTCTGGCATCCACATCCATTCCGAAGATGGCGACCAACTGTCCCGTCCCCGGGTCAGTGACCGGTATAAAAGCAGTCACCCATGTTCCCCAGCGATCAGAATCCGGACCGCCCGACATCTCTTTTTCTGCTGAAAATGCAATCAGGGTAGGGGTTGTTGCTTCATCATACGTCTGCCCTGGAGGAGAGTAATCCGCGGAATCTACGGGTTCCGAGTCGACATAAAAAAATATCCCTTCCGGTTTCTGTCCCATGAGGTATGCAAACCGTATAGAAGGATCGGCAGCCCGGATATGTACCATCTGTTCTTTCAGGTACAGGTAGTCTGTTGATCCTATGTCAGAGACCGAGCCGTTTAACGCTTCAATTCTTTCCGGATCGATATTCACTGTTGCAATTCTTGCTTTGGTCAGCAGGTCCTTTCTCAGTTGCTGGTCCTGCTGCTGGGCAGTCCACACCGTAAGGAGCACCCCGGCAATGATAACGACCAGTGCAATGACCTGCCACCAGCTTATATCCCGTGTCATCGCATCCTGCTCCTGCATGTCACGATATACTTGGTGACTGCCCGGATAAAGGATCGTTCTGCCATCAGGTTTCCTTCACGGTAGAACGCCATAAGCCCGGTATTGCACATATCACAGCCACAATGGCAAGCTCCACAGCGACGATCCAGG
>JALOPT010000022.1 GCA_025453715.1 Methanoregulaceae archaeon
AGAAGGGGATCAAATGTTCCGGACCCGTGCATTTTTTAACCTTTCATAATACCTCATCCATGCTGCCGCTCCGGTACCCCGCCAGATCGAGGGTTGTATAGGAGAACCCGATCGTCTTGAAACAACGTACAACATCATCACGAACAGCCATTAATTTTTCAAAATCTGCCGTGGGAATCTCGATCCTGGCAACCAGGCCATGCAGCCTGACCCTGCACTGCAATAATCCCCTGGCCGTAAGAAACGCTTCCGCCTCTTCGATCATATGTAGCCTTATTGTGGTGATCTCATCCCCGTAAGGTACCCGGGATGCAAGACAAGCGGCTGATGGTTTATTCCATACCGGAAGCCCGTAATCATGTGCAATCTGCCGGATCTCCTCCTTGGTAAAACCTGCCATGATGAAGGGATGGAGAATCCCCTCCTCTGTGGCAGCGGTAAGCCCGGGACGGTGTTCTCCCGTATCAGAAACATTGATCCCGTCTGCGATACAGGCAAGGTCATATTCCTCTGCCTTGTACCTTAGAAACTTTGAGGATATTTTCTTGCAGTGATAGCATCGGTCCGCTGGATTTTTACAGACGTTTTCGTGCTCCATGAGCGGGATTTCAACAATATCAAGCGGAAATCCAAGCTCTTTTGCAATTACCTTCGCATCTTCCACTGCAGTTCGTGGCACCAGCGGGCTGTCAAGAAAGATGGCACGGCATCTTTCCCCAAGCACCTCATGGGCAAGCACTGCAAGTAGGGTACTATCGACGCCACCTGAAAAAGAGACAAGCATCGACCCGCAACCGGTGATAATATTTTCAAGAGCCTTTTTTTTATCCTCAATGTTCATTGATCACCTGCAATGACGAAAAATCCAAAAGTAACCAGTTATACCAGGGCACATATCAGGAGCCACATGAGTCCCTCTTGTCATTTAAACCGCCACATGTATGTTCTTCACCTTCACGGAGCTGCTGGCATATTGTGCAGATCCGTTTGACAAGGTTCACCTCTTTTTTATTTTTCAAGTCTTCTGCAAGCAGTTCAATCGACCGCCTGACTTCGTTTTCAAACGCAATCCGGTAACCGCGTTTGCCTGAAAGGTACTGGGATACGGCGGATGGGGCAAGATTGAGCATCCGTGCTGCTTCAACCTGTGAGACCCCGCATTTCACAAGCTCAACCGCAATTGCCGCCCTGATTGCAGGTAATATATCCCAGACTATTTTCTGACAAGGCGCTTCCATCACATCACAACCAGTATGTTATTCCAGCTGTGACATAATAACAATGCATTCACAATTGTGAAAGTGTTGTACAAGATGAAAAACATTCGGCTACAATAACCCGTGTGAATGGGAGTAAAAAATCTGTTCAGGACCGTTGCAATATTCAAATTCATTACACCACGATATTGGTGTCAGAAAACGGCCTGATCTGTATCAGGATATAGTCCCGCATGCGTGAGGGACGGACTTCTGCAACGGCCCCGATTGTGATACCCTCTTCTATCTCGCATTCCCGGATTTTACCGGCATATATATCATACGGTAACTTGATGCGGAGCCCGGCGATCTGCACCGTTATCGGTGTTGGTGATGTCACATCTTCAATATCCGGGACCTGTTCAGTAATGATATCCATGAGCCGGGCGGGGGAAACGGAGAGAGGGTCCTTTGCAATCTCTTCACGCCTGATATCAAGGACACGGGTGATTTCTCCCACAATCTCTTCGAGTTTCTCAATCTCATCGGACTCTTTCGTCCTGTGCATGAACCTGCCAACATTCCCCACGTAACCGGAAACCGGCGGGTCGATGATTTTCTCCAGTGCTTCCTTTGAGGGTCCGCCACAGACCACGATCGGGACATCAATACCTCTCCTCAGGACGGGTAATTTCTTTTCAATACATGTCTCAAAATTGCCGAGCATGAAGAGTGCCAGGTCGTGCTCGTTGATCACGTCCCGCTCCTCGTCATTCAGCTGGGCAATCCGTTTTCCAAATCCCCGTGCGAGCCCGACCATGTTGGTCTTCGCACCATTTCTCCTGATATACTCCGCAACGTCGCAGGAGGCATGGGGGAGGTGGTGGATTTCAAGACTCATGGTAACAACGGCTATCTCGGTCCCTACCAGTGATGCAGGGGTGATGTCCCCCATCAGGGGTTTTCCGACAGTACGGATTAGTTCAATATCATCCCGGGGAACAAGTGCCTGGAGGACAACCTCCTGTGCAAGGAAATGTTTCTGGATAATATAGCCACCGACATCTTCGATGAGGTCCACGATCTCGTCATGACGATATATGCCCCCTTTGTAGGTCACCGGTACCAGGATCACAGGCTCTCACCCATTAATCTGAATTTTTCTGAAAGAAGCGGGGTAATGTCCTCATCAAGGGTATTTTCACTTGCGATATAGTAGAACTTCCCGTTTCCGTAATATTGCCGCCGTACCTTGAACCCCTCCGGAGCGATTGCCTGCATTGCGTAAATCAGGTCTTTGTAGAGGGCCTCACTCGGGTCGGTCACGACCAGGTCCGGCAGACTTTCCGATTCGGCCCGTTCGAGCGGCATAACGATGGTAAACCTGTCAGGCTGGTCAACCCTTGCCTGCCCGAACTTATCCCAGAGTATTTTGAGGAGTGGTGCAAGATACGCTTCGTTGGCGATAGATATGGTCACCTTGTGGTCCTCGATATTCAGGTCGGAAAAATCCCTGACCGTGACGAGACTTGGTAATTTCCTCGTTGTCCCGGCGGCGACAAATATCGGGACTTTCGGGTCGATGAATACATGGATCTTCGCGACGACTTTCACAAGGTCATGGTCGAGGAGGACCGTGGAGACAATCCTCTTGTAGTATTCACCCCCAAGCGGTTCCGGGCATTCCACCTCAAAATAATCGAGCGTCCCCATCTATTTCTCCATAATAAATCCTGATGAAAGGAGTGCAGAACCCACTGCCCCGATATACTGGGAATAAGGAGGCACGACGATCTCGGTCTGTAACAGCTCTCCCATGGCAAATACAAGCCCTTTGATCAGCGAGGTACCACCCACCATGATAACTGGTTCCCTGATGTCGACTTCCTGTAACTGCTGCTCAAAAACCTGTTCAGCAACACTGTGACAGGCAGCAGCAGCCACATCTTCCTTTGAGCTTCCGGCAGCAAGGGCGTTCACGAGGCTCTGGGTACCGAACACGATGCAATAGCTGTTCATTGCGACCTGCGCCGACATGCCCCTGAGAGCAAGGGGCCCAAGCTCGGTAATATCAACACCAAGGCGCTTTGCGGTCATTTCAAGGAACCTTCCGCTCGCCCCGGCACAGATCCCACCCATGGTAAATGTTCCCGGTATCCCGTCCTGGACGCTGATCGCCTTGTTGTCCATCCCGCCGATATCGATGACGGTCGAGGGACCGTGCTGGCAGTCTGCCAGGAATACCGCCCCCTTGGAGTTAACTGTCAGTTCTTCCTGGATAAGGTCAGCCTTAATCTTTTCCCCGACGAGGAAACGCCCGTACCCGGTGGTGCCTACCGCCTGGAGTTCTTCCCGCTTTACCCCTGCCATATCGAGGGCCAGCTGTATCACCGCATTGGCACTTTCGAGGACATCAGTCGTTGGTAACCATCCGGTGCCGATTATTTTGTTGTCCCTCATTACCACGGCTTTTGTGGTGCTTGAACCGGAATCAAGCCCTAGCGTAAGCCCCACCTGTGTCTCCCTTGCAAGCAGTGCTCTCCGTCGTGCGATGGTGGTAAGGGCTTCCATACGGGTAAGTAAGGTTCCTGCAGTAGTCCGTTCAGTGAATGAATAACTGACTACCGGAAGCTTGGAGTTCTCGTGGATATACCTCCGGAGCTCGTTCCGGACAATCGCTGCTTCGGCACAGCGGAAACAGGTGGCAATAAATACTGCATCTGCCTCTACCCTGCCCTCGACAAGTGCCTTGGCACGGGCAATTGCCAGCTTCAGGTCCGGGCTGCGGACATCAAGGCCAAACGCGTTAAAATCTCTCTTTATATCCGCGAGACTGATATCCGGGTAAAAGATTTCTGCATCCACGGCCTTTGCGGCTTCATCAATCTCTTTCTGGACCCCGCTGTATTCAGGACCGCACGAGAGCTGTGCAATTCGTACCGGGGTAGTCATTTCTCCCTCCCGAGTCCGACAAGGAAATCCCTGATCGCTGCAACAAATTCTGCCCCTTCCTCATCATTTTTTGGATAATTCAGCTCCAGCACAGGAATATTGCGTTTCTTGACGAGAAATATGATGAGTTCGTTCGTCCGGGCACAACCCATGCACCCGAAGGCGAAATCTGCATCATGGATGATGATCCCGGCGTCTGCGTCTTCGATCATCGGTCCATAGAGCGACATCCTGCCCCTGACTCCTGAGGGGACCTCGACAGCTGCATATTTAAGGCCTTTTTTCGGGTCTTCCGGGCTGATCTGAAGTGGGGGTGATTCAAGCCCTGCTGTCTGGATGTGTTCCCGTATTGACTGTGCTGCACTCAGGGGTGTGTGGCCAAAACGGGCAACGAGATCAGAAAGGATCAGGCTGGTAGCGGGATAAATAAAAACTTTCGCCATTTTCAGGGCTCCTGTGCGTCAATTAACATTTTCAGCTTGCTGATATTGAGTTTCTCTTCCGGACCCGGGGAAGGTGGGTGAGAAATGGATTGGGTATCACGTTCAGGGAGTTTGTGAAGCCCGTGCGAGACATGGCGGATCAGGGAAATTTCGAATTCATGCCCGAAAAACCCGGGCCTCGCCCCTCCAAGGTTTGCCCTGCAGCGACGCGGGTCCCCGGGTGGAAACCCCCTGTCTTTAACAAAAATATGATCGGGATCGAGCAGTCGCAATGCCTCGATAATTTTCTCCACGTCCTCTGCCGTACCTGTGACCTGGAGACCGAAACAGGTCTCCTTGATCATTGAACCCCCCGAGATCTCGTATGCCCTTACGGCAAGGTCCTGTGGGGTCATCTCCGGCGATTCCACGAATATATACTTCGTCACCGACCCCTGGTAACGGGGAATATATTCGCTCATCCCTTCACCTCCCTGATAAACACGATATCTTTCTCCCTGATATTCTTCAGCACGCCGGGGTTTACGACCCTGCCGATAATATTCGTCCCTTCAAAAGGTTCGGATGTCGGCCCGAACTCCGTGTGTGATGACACCCTGATCCCGACGAGTCCTACTCCCTTCCTTGCTTCATTGGTAATGGCAAGGGCCCCTGCCGGAACCTCCTCCTGCGGAGTATTTTCAGGGATAATTTTTACGCCTTTTGGTATTACCGGCTTGAAAAGGTACACATCGTCAAAAATAAAAAATGCCGGGACCTGCCCGACGTCGTGGGACCAGAGCCCGGTGAGGAAACGGAATATTCCACAGGAGTCCGGCGCATTTGCGTCATCAAGGACGATATCAATCACCCTTGTAAGTGGTTCGGTAACCAGCGATACCGTTCCCTTTGCAAGGACCTCAAGCGTAGTCCCCGGTGCCTGCCCGACAACGACACGGTCACCTTCCTGGTTGTCAACGTGCGTTGTAATCCCTCTTGCTGCCGCTGTCTTCAGGGCATCCCCAAGGGGAAGTCCGATCAGGTCAAACCGTGGTGGTGATGCCCTGACAGAAAATATCTCTCCCGCCTTTGCAAGACGGGCAATCTCTATCCCGTGGACAACCTGGGCCACGACCGTATGGGCGGGGTTACTCGGGACATCAGCCGTGTAAATGTAAAGGGCCCCCCCTGACTGGCCTTTAGTCCTGATAGTCACGGTCCCCTCACGTCTCGGGCCTTTCAACTCGGCATGTACATCAACCTGAGTCCGGCGACCGTCGAAAATATGGGTACTTGCAGCCCTGTCAACATGAAAGGTACCATCTTCCAGTGAAAGGAGCAGGTGTTCGACGCTGGTTGCGCAACCTGTATCGATATTGTCTCCCCCATATCCCTGCACGGCAAGGTCCACATGGGTAACTATCTGCATTCCCTCCTCGAGCAGGAGCTCCGGATCTGTCGTTGTAAAAGAGCGCGTGGTATCTGCCCATGCGATTACAGGGATTATCTCCGTTATCTTATCGCCCGCGCTCCAATTGTCAAGCACCCCGCGTCCTGATACCACCTTTCCGATTACTCCCCCGGTCTCTCCAGCCCCGTGGTCAGCAGAATGGCGCATCCTTGAGAAAACGAGGTAAGACTGTTTTGGATCATACCCCCCACATCCGAGGATCAAATCCCCGCGTTCGTAAAGGTGGGGCCTCCGGTCAGGGATGATATCTGAAGGGAATGGTCCGAATGCCGCACTATACCGGTCTTCCCAGTGTAGTTTCAGGCTGTCGATAAAACCGGGATTATCAAGGGGAATTCTGCCGGATACCGGTATCTCAACCCGTATCTCCCCCTTAGTGGTGACTATCTGGAGATTTTCTGTTTTTTCCTTTTCCTGTGTGCCGGGACGGATCACTGCGACACAACAGCCCTGACTCCTGCCTGTTACCACTGATCCAAGTCTGCTCCCTTCTGGCACATCGAGGTTCTCCCCGTCGATCCGGATCGTGACCATCCTTATACTCCGGTCACTCAGTAGACGCTGCAGGTTTACTCATGACTTCCCGTTCTTCTTCTGTCAGGGTAGCAAGCACATCGGCGGTTTTCCCGATTGTTACAATCTTACCACCCCGCATCAATGCCAGCCTGTCACAGACTTCCTTTACAAACTCCATGTCATGGGAGACAACAATAAAGGTCTCCTCCATTTCATCGCGTGAATGGAGGATTGAGTGTTTTACATCGAGTTTTGTTATCGGGTCCATTGTCCCGGTAGGTTCGTCGAGGACAACTAGCCTTGGCTCCCGGATCAGTACCTGGGCGAGCGCCACCCGGTGACGTTCTCCTTCCGAGAGCTGCGAGGGGTACCGGTCGAGAATCTCCCTGCTTTTCTCTTCTGAAAAACCTGACATTCTGAGAGTAATTACCGCTTTTCGTATTGCGAGTTCTTTTGGGAACTCAAGACCGATTGCATCGGTAAGGTTGTCAAGCACGGTACGGTGCGGGAACAGGTCATATTCCTGGTGAAGGAGGCCGATATAACCCTTGGCCCGTCCCCGGTACTCGATACCGGGTTTTGTCATATCGATCCATTCATCCCCGATTTTGATATTCATCTCCCCTGATGTTGGTTCTATTATCCCGGAAATGATCCGAGATAATGTGGTCTTTCCTGCGCCACTCTTACCAATAATGCCAAATATCTCCTTGGTATAGACTTCGAATGATACCCCGTTCACAGCTTTGACTACTCCACGGTCAGAAGATATGTAGCGTTTGATGACATCCATGGCAGAAAGGATCTGTTCCCCTATCTCCGCAACGCCGAACTCCTCTACGTCCCGGTAATCTTTCATGAACTGGCCAATGACCTCGGCAGGTGTACCAAGTGCAGTGACCTTACCATCTACAAGGAGCAGGGCCCTGTCGGCAACATCCTCGATTACCTGTGAGAAGTGGGATGTAACGACCATTCCCATGTTCTCCTTTTTTCCGGCCTCGAGGAGCATGGCATGGACAATTTTCGCGGTTCCGGGGTCGAGCGTCCCGGTCGGCTCATCAGCGAAAAGGACGAATGGCTCTTTCGCGAGCTGCCGGGCAAGTACCACCCGCTGTTTTTCACCGCCGGACAGGTCACGGGCAATATGCATCATCCGGTGGGATAAGCGGACCTGGTCCAGGAGGTCTGCAGCACGGTTGATTGACTTGTCAACCGGGTAATTGATATCATCGAGTGCATGAAGGACATTTTCTATGACCCTGTCGTCCCCGTAAAGAGCAAATGTCCTCTGGAACATGATTGCCGTACGGTTCATAATACGGCGTTTCATTGCTGAACTGGCATCATTCCAGAAATCAACATCGATCGATTTGAGAGACCCGCCACATTTCGGGCACGCCTGGCCACTTTTGCTTGGGACATCCAGGTAATCACAGCCTTCACAAGCCGCAACGTGGTAGATGATCTTTCCGCTCGTCGGTGGTGTCTCCACCCCTCTCATGAGCTGCATCAGGACTGTTTTTCCTGCGCCGCTCCTGCCGATTATTCCAAGGATTTCTCCCTCTGAAAGTTCAAAAGAAATGGTATCGAGGACTCGTTTTCCGTCAAAATCCATGCACAGATTTTCAACGGTGATCAGTGGGGCCATTCTTCACCTCTTGTAGATCATGTAACGTACGGGCATATTACTTTTTATATACAGATATGCCGGTATCAATTATATTGCAGCTTTCGTACGATCTCGACCACTTCACTCACGTTTTTAACGACGTGACCTGCAGTCCGGTATAATTCGTCCGGTTTTCCTCCCGCCTGCTCCTCGGTAAGGATTGCAATATCTGCCTTTTTCATTGCACAAAGGTCATTGATGCTGTCACCGACCATCACGACCCGGTCGAATTCACACTGGAGATCAGATACTATCTGCGCCTTCATAGAAGGTGTTGCCACTCCGTACACCCGGTCACGTGGAATACCAAGATAATCAGCCATCCTTTCAAGTTTTGCAACCCGGTCCCCGGACGCGATATATGTCGGCACCCCCATACGGTGCAGGGTGGAGATGGCCTCCTTGGCCCCCTCGAAGGGCCGCCCCCCGGTCGTGATCGTAAATTCGATGCAGCGCAATGCCATATTCAGGATGACCCCGCTGTTCATGGTCACAACAGCCTCCCGGCTGCAGTTTCTCCATACGTCACGGATACATTGCTGGAGGTCGCCGACCATTGCATTGGTATCATTGTACAGCGTGTCCCCTACCTCCTCGGCGGCAACCACTTTTCTCGTGCAGCTGATGCCAAACCCAATATTATTCTCAACGAGGAACTCTGAAAGCAGTTTACCCGGTGGTGTATCAATTACCTCCCTGGAATGGAGGTGCATAACGACAAGCACCCGTTCAGGAGAACTGAACGTGAGCATCGTGGTCTCGATACCCGGTAACAGCTGGTTGTTGAGCACATCCTTTGCCACCCGGTAGGTATGGAGCAGGGTACCGGCACTATCAAAGACTACCGCGATTGACGTTGCGAATCACTCCCCATAAACTCTATCTAGTTATTTGTCCTTCAATGAATGAAGCTGGATGGTCCTTACTGATACCGCAGACAAAATAAAGAGTATGGAGATCCGGGGGGCAGGCCGGATTGCCCGGGCGGCCGCACTTGCCCTGTCAGGACATGCCGAATCGCTTGAATCCAATGATTTAAATTCATTTCTTGATGAAATGAAGAGGGCCGCGGACCTTCTTGCAGGGACCCGGCCGACGGCGGTCTCCCTCCCGAACGCGGTGAATATTGTTATGGCATCCCTGTCGCAGGCGACGACTGTACCTGAAGCAAAACTGGCGATTGTTACGAAAGCCCGCGAATTTATCCAGTCCTCGAAACATGCGGTTGAACGCATCGGGAAAATCGGGGCCCGCCATATCAGTAACGGGGATATCATCCTCACCCATTGTAACTCCGAAGCTGCCCTTGCATGTCTTATCGAAGCCCACAGGAGTGGTAAAGTATTCACCGTTTTTGCGACGGAAGTGAGGCCGAGGAACCAGGGGCACCTCACCATCCGGGTGCTCAACGAAGCCGGTATCAAAACGAATTTTATTGTTGATTCTGCCGTCAGGTCGTTTATTAACGACATTGACCTGGTGATAACCGGGGCAGATGCGGTAACCGTGAACGGTGCGGTTGTCAACAAGATCGGGACCTCCCAGATTGCGCTTGCCGCCCATGAGGCACGGACAAACTTCGTAGTTGCTGCAGAGACCTATAAATTCGCACCACGGACAATCCTTGGTGAACTGATCGAGATAGAAGAGCGGCCTCCTGACGAAGTCCTCCCGGATGAGATTGCGAAAAGTCTCCCTTATATTACTGTCAGGAACCCCGTGTTCGATGTGACCCCGGCGGAGTATGTTGACCTGATTATCACTGAATCAGGGGCTATTCCTCCCCAGATGGCCTATATTATTATCAGGGATTACCTCGGCTGGGACATATCAGAATTCGGCAAGGAATTTGACATTGATCACCATGATTAGGAGATAACCCGCATGCCAGATGTCATTGCATCATACTATTTCCGGCCGCGGGGTGATACCACCCCCGGAGAGGCAGCCCAGGCCCTTGCCGATGAAGAGACCACCGGCACATGGACCGGTGTCACAACACGGATGGAATACGTCAAGTATCTTGACGGGGCCGTGCTTGATGTAACACCTTCCGGGAAGGGGTATATTGCCCGAATCAGTTACCCCTCTGACATTTTCGAGCCCGGCAATGTCCCCCAGTACCTTTCGGTCGTTGCAGGGAACCTCTTCGGCCTCTCGAGGCTGGAAGTAGTGAGGCTGCTGGATTTCACACTTCCCGATGAACTTGTCCCGTTCAGGGGCCCGAAGTACGGTATCCAGGGGATCCGGAAGATGGTGGGCACAACAAAACGTCCGCATGTTGGGACTATCATAAAACCCAAAGTGGGGCTCACCCCTGATGATACGGCCTCGGTTGCCTACCAGGCAGCAATCGGGGGGGTTGATCTCATTAAGGACGACGAGACCCTTACTGACCAGAAATTCTGCCCGATAGAAGAACGGCTGCCGAAGGTGATGGCGAAACTTGAGGAGGCAAGGGATGAGACCGGTCACCAGGTACTCTACGCGGTCAATATTACAACCCGTGGGGACCAGATCGTCGAGCGTGCGGAACACGCCATCGGACTCGGGGCGAACATGATCATGATTGACGTGATTACCGCCGGCTTTGGGTCACTCCAGGCGCTCGGGGAGGAACCCGGAATCAGGGTACCGATCCATGTCCACCGGACCATGCATGCAGCAATGACGAGAAACCAGGAACACGGGATCGCCATGAGGCCCCTTGCACGGCTGGTGCGGATGCTTGGCGGGGACCAGCTCCATACTGGTACCGTAAGCGGGAAAATGGCCCACACCGCAGAAGAAGTGACTGGTGACAACCGGGTACTGACCGGACAGGCGTTTGGCATGAACCCCACATTCCCGGTTTCAAGCGGGGGCCTCCATCCCGGAAAGGTTGAATCGGAGCTCTCAACGCTCGGGAATGACATTATTCTCCAGGCAGGAGGGGGTATTCACGGGCACCCCGAAGGGACGGCGGCAGGCGCCCGTGCCATGCGGCAGGCAGTCGATGCGTTCATGGCCGGTATACCTGCCCGGGAATACGCAAAGGATCACTTTGAACTGGAACAGGCGCTCAAATTATGGGGTACAGCCTGAGTAAAGACAGAGGTACAGACATGGAGATCGATTTTACAAAATTACATGGCAATGGCAACGATTTTATCCTGATCGACGAGTATGATCGCATAGTCATCCCGGACCCGATGAAAGGAGAGTTTGCTGCCTCATTTTGTGACCGCCATTTTGGGATCGGGGCAGATGGCGTGCTTTACCTTTCGAAGTCAGCCGGGGGGGACCTCCGGATGCGCCTCTTTCAGCCTGACAAAAGTGAGGCGGAAATGTGCGGGAACGGTGTCCGCTGTTTCGCAAAATATGCTTATGATCATTCGCTCATCGGTACGAAAGGTATCATCGGGACAATGGCCGGCCCGATGCCGGTTGAAATGAACTTTTCCGACGAGGACTTCATGGTGAAAGTCCTTATGCCCGAGCCAAAATTTGACAGGAAAGAGATTCCTGCGACGGGTTCCGGGGATTATAATGAAAAAATCGGAGATTATGATGTATATGCAGTAAATACCGGAGTACCACATGCGGTCATTTTCGTTCCCTCGGTGGAGGCTGTTGATATTACCGTGGTATCACCGGGTATCCGCTATCATGATACCTTCCCTGCCGGGGCAAATGTCAATTTCGTTGAAATGACCGGCCCCGACGGGATCCGGATCCGGACATACGAGAGGGGTGTTGAAGATGAGACCCTGTCATGCGGGACCGGGGCCACGGCGAGCGCAGCAGTGGCGCATAAGCTCGGGTATGCCGGGGAAAAGGTCCATGTTGAAACAGAAGGCGGTCCCCTGAACATTTTCCTCGGGAAGGAAACCTTCATGGAAGGTCCTGCATGCACGGTGTTCACCGGGACTATCCTATTCTGATTTTTTGGGGCGAATAGTTCCGTTGAAATGCTCTAAAGTTCCTTTATTCAATGGATTATTCGAAATTAATCCATGCTCCCGGGGCCTCACCCCGCCGATGTGGCGACCCCGGTTGGGATAGAGACTATCCCGGAAGACCATGGATTAATGAACCTTCGGGAAATCCATGCACAATGAACATCTTGCCGGGAAAGGGACAGGGAGGCATGAAAACCACTCCTGTCTTTGTCTTTCACTCAAATCCGCAGGGTTTTTAACAAAGCCGGGTGAAATTCAAATTTTATTAAAGAAATAAGTGCCAAAAGGACCATTTTTTAATAGTTCCCGGCATATCGGAGTTTTGTAAAAAATGGAGTATGCGCCGGGCTTCAGTTAACGCTGTTAACGCCCATCAGGGCATTACCTATCAATCAGGTTATTGTTCCGTCTCCTGTTCCGTTTCTTTGACGTTTTGAATACCGGCACCGGTTATCCTGAAATCGAAGAAATTCCCTGACGGGAGTGAGCGGTGTTTCGTGAGGGTAGCACGGCGCACTGTCCCCTGCTCCCGGGAAAACCAAATTATCGCCTTCGAAATATGCTCGAGGGCTGTACCGCCAAGCCCGGAATAGACATTTTTTACTGTGTCCATGTATACCTGGTTGGTAACGACTACTGGTATCCGGTAGCGCTTTGCGAGACCGAGGAGAAGTACGATCTGCCGGGTGAGTTTCTGCATGGCGTCCCATCCTTTTTCGAGGTTCATCCGGTACAGTGCCGTTGCCGAATCAACGATGATAAGGCCGACATTACGGGTCCGCAGGATGGTGTCCATCCCTGCAATCATGACCCCCTGCTGGTCGAAATCAGTTGGTTCGTAAATGTATAGCTGCTCTGCTAGGGTTGCGGCTTTTTCACCAGCAATCTGACGGAACCGCTCTATCGAGAAACCTTCGGTATCAATAAAAACGACTGATTTCCCCGATAACAGGCAGGTAACAGCAGCAAGGATACAGGCCGAGCTTTTCCCGCTTGCCGGTTCCCCGTAGAACTGGGTGATGGTACCTGGTTCAAACCCCCCGTTCAGCAACTGGTCGAGGTCAGGGCTGCCGCTCGGTACTCTTCCCGGGTCCACTGGTATCACCCGCCCCAGCTCCGGGGAGGATCTCCCATGCACGTTCCTCGATCCGCCTGATGAGTTCCCTGGCCGGAAGCCTGAGCTTTTCCGCATGGATACGGGCCTCATCAAATTCTGCTTTCAGGGTGTAACACCAGTCCCCTATCCACCCGCATTTCACCGGGACTTCAATGGTGGTTCCCTGGATATCGAGCCTGACTGTTTCTATCGTACGCCTCGCGATAAAGCGGTGGACCGACGGGACGCAGCGCACGCCGAGCGTGCCGAGTTCTGATGCCATGACCCCGGCAAGCCGCACTGAGTCCTCTTCCCGGCAGATCACCCGGATGAGATAGCCGCCCCGGCCTTTTTTCATGATGCACGGTATGGCACTTGCATCCCTCGCCCCGGCATTCATCAGCACTAAGATGGCGTTAGCGATGATCTCCCCGCTGACATCATCGACATTCGTTTCGAGGACATCAACAGTGTCGGTGGTCAGGTCTCCTGATTTCTCAAGCATCACTACTCGAAGAACGTTCGGAACACCCGGCGGGTCCCGGCTTCCTGCCCCGTACCCGGTGCCGGTAATATTGACCGGCCCAATTTCATCCGGAATAATGGTTGAAAATTCTGCGAGGAGCGCTGCCCCGGTGGGTGTGCATAACTCCCCGTCCTCCTGCCTTCCATATGTACACGAAAGGTCAGATCCCTTCAGGATGGCCGTGGTTGCGGGGGCCGGGACTGGCATGGTCCCATGCTCCCCCGAGACGAAACCTCCGCCGACCGCGACCGGAGTCACTGCAACGCCATCAATTTTAAGGGTATAAAGGGCTGTACAGGCCCCAATCACGTCCGCAACCGCATCATCGGCACCTACCTCGTGAAAATGGACATGGGACCCATGGACCGATTCTTCGGCATCTGATATCCTCCGGAACACCCTGACTGCCATCTCAATTGCGACGGGTCTGATACCACCGAACGCATTGCTTCCGCCACGGTTTCCCGGTCTGCACCAAGCGAGAGCAGGGCACCGGTGACCATGTCACCGGCGGCACCATGGAACGGTTCAAAGAGAAGATATCGCATGATTCTAACAGTACATATAAATTCCCGCATATATGATCTTTCTCTGGATGCCTGAAATTCACCTGAAAGTTGATAGTGCGTACCCTGGTGACCAGGGTGGCGGAAAAGCCCGGCTCGACCCTGAGACGATGCTGTTTTTAAAAATCTCTCCCGGCGACCTCGTGGCTATCGAGGGAAAACGAAGGACCGTGGTGAAGGTATGGCGTGCACTGCTCGAAGACTGGAACCAGCACAAAGTCCGGATCGATAATTTTTCACGGACAAATGCCGGGGTCAGTATCGGGGACACCATAAAAATAACCAGCCTTAAAGAAGAGATCGAAGCGAAAAGGGTCCTGCTTGCCCCCCCGGAAGATTTGCCGAAGAACATACAGGTCTCAAATAACCCCCACGTCATCAACAGCCTGATTGATTTCCCTGTTGTGAAGAACGACTCAATCCCTATCATGGTCGGGCTCCCCTTTATCCAGCCGCAGATTGTCGCCTATAAAGTCGTAGATATTGAGCCTGAACAGGCGGTAATCATCACAAAAAATACCATTATCGAATTTTCCGAAAAGCCGGCAGCAGGGTTCGAAGGGCTAAAACGGATCTCCTACGAGGATATCGGGGGACTCAAGGACGAGCTCCAGCGCCTGCGGGAGACTATTGAGCTCCCGATGCGTCACCCGGAATTATTCCAGAAACTCGGGATTGAACCCCCGAAAGGTGTCCTGCTGTATGGACCCCCCGGGACTGGCAAGACGCTGATTGCAAAGGCTGTTGCAAGCGAGAGCGGAGCCCATTTCATCTCAATTGCAGGGCCGGAAGTGATCTCCAAGTATTACGGGGAGAGTGAACAGCGGCTCCGTGAGGTCTTTGAAGAGGCCCGACAGAATGCCCCTTCGATTATATTCATCGACGAACTGGACTCGATTACCCCGAGAAGGGAGGAAGTGACCGGGGAGGTC
Organism: Methanoregulaceae archaeon; assembly: GCA_025453715.1. Taxonomy (GTDB): domain Archaea; phylum Halobacteriota; class Methanomicrobia; order Methanomicrobiales; family Methanospirillaceae; genus CAIKOD01. The sequence goes on from JALOPT010000022.1 coordinate 15,291, forward strand.
GAACGGAGGGTTGTCGCACAGCTGCTGACGATGATGGACGGCCTCGAGGAGCGTGGCCAGGTGGTCGTAATCGGCGCGACGAACCGGATTGATGCAGTTGACCCAGCACTCAGAAGACCCGGGAGGTTTGACCGGGAGATAGAGATCGGTGTCCCGAGCGAACTTGACCGGATTGAAATAATGAAGATCCATACCCGTGGCATGCCTCTGGCCGAGGACGTGAGACTCGAGGACCTGTCACAGCAGACCCACGGGTTCGTCGGCGCCGACCTGGCCGCACTTGCCCGTGAAGCCGCCATCCGTGCGCTCCGCAGGTACCTCCCGACAATAGACCTGGACGCGAAGGAGATCCCGTCGGAAATCCTCGATACGCTCCACGTGAAGGCAACAGATTTCAGGGGTGCATTGCGTGATGTGAGCCCGAGTGCAATGCGTGAAGTCATCGTGGAGGTATCGCATATCAGGTGGCAGGATGTGGGTGGCCTGGAAGCGGCAAAAGAGGAAGTACGGGAGACCGTGGAATACCCGCTCACCGACCGGCAGCGGTTTGATGACCTCGGGATCCAGCCCCCGAAAGGGGTCCTGCTCTACGGGCCGCCCGGTACTGGAAAGACCCTCATTGCCAAGGCGGTGGCCAACGAGAGCGGCGCGAATTTTATTGCAATCCGTGGGCCGCAACTGCTCTCAAAATACTGGGGAGAAAGCGAACGGGCAGTCCGTGAGATCTTCAAAAAGGCACGCCAGGTCGCACCCGCAATCATATTTTTTGACGAGATGGACGCCATTGTCCCTCACCGCGGCGCAAACCAGAACTCCCACCTGCTCGACAGTGTCCTGAACCAGATCCTGACAGAAATCGACGGGCTCCAGGAATTAAAAGATGTCATTATCATGGGAGCGACAAACCGCCCTGACATGATTGACCCGGCCCTGCTCAGGGCCGGGCGGTTTGACCGGCTTGTGTATATCGGGGAGCCCGGACTTGAAGACCGGCAGAAAATTGTCAGAATTTACCTCCTGCAGATGCCGATCGAAGGGTCTGCACTGCATGAAGTGATTAATCTCACCGAAGGTCATGATGAACCTGCACTTGAATTCATAATTGAAAAAATGGGGGCAGCTAAAACCATCACCCTCGATGAAGCGAGGGTAATAATTGACTCGGTTGAGAAAAAAGAACGGGCTGCGCTCGACAGGGGGACAAGGAGAAAAGTCCTGTGGGAAATGATGAAGCAGAATGGTCTCTCGTTTGAGGACCCAAAACTGCAGGAATTCATCAGGCAACTTGCAATAATGACTGAAGGCTATGTCGGGTCAGATCTTGAACTGTTAAGCCGTGAAGCAGGGATGCTTGCACTCCGGGAGAAGAGTACCGTCGTTACCCTCAGTCATTTTGAGTCTGCCAAACAGAAGATCCATCCGACGATGAACCAGAATATCCGGGAGTGGTACAAAAAGATCCAGGACTCCTTCAAAGGAGGTCTGCCAAAAGAAGTCCAGCCCCCGGAATACCAGTAATCTTTTTTTAGTTATTCATCGCAAAGTCCCCGTCCCATTTGAAAATTGCTTTGCTGTAAAGGATGCCGGTGGCATTAAAAACTGCCCGGCAGCGTTGCCAGTGATGGCAGGTATCAATCGAAAGGACCATTATAGAGGCTGTTATGGGTCGGTAAAAAATGAACACCTAAATATTGCCATGTCCTAATTTGTTCTACCAGGAGTGTAACGGTCCTCTCCATGTCGAATATCACCACCCTGCTTGATGCGAAAAGTGTTCCTGCAGCAAAAGCGGCACTGATCTGTCCTTCACGGGATGTCACCTTATCGTACGGCATCTTAAGGAGCGAGATGAACCGGGTAGCCATGGGGCTCTCTTCGCTCGGGGTAAGAAAAGGTGACCGTGTGTGCATCTACCTTGACAGTTCCCCCGAATACCTGATCAGCTATTTCGCGATATGGCGGATTGGTGCGATTGCCGTGCCCACGAATATCGCGTACCGCGGGGACGAGCTGCTCCACGCGGTTACGGATGCAGGAGCCTGTGCTATTATTACCGATGAACGGGGTGCCGGTATCATTGAGAGTATCCGGGATCACCATCCATTGGTATGCCATATAATCAGCACCAGTGGAGGTGGCCCGGGTGTTTCAGACTGGTCTTCTTTTCCCGGTGCACCTGCAGAAATGCGTGCAACCAACTGCAGTCTTGAAGACCTGTGTCACCTCCAGTACACGGCCGGGACAACCGGACGACCGAAAGGGGCAATGCTCACGCATGGGAACTGGATTACTGCCCTCGATGCTGAACGCGAGGCGCTCCGGATTACACCTGCTGATGTGTATCTCGGAATTTACCCGATGGGCCATGTGGGCCTTTCATGGGGGCTGGCCGTACTCCGTGCCGGGGGCACCTACGTGATGATGGAACGGTTTGAGATGGCAGAATACCTTGCCCTGGCCGGCAGGTACAGGGTCACGATACTTGCCGGTATGCCCCCTGTTATCCACTCACTTGTTCACAGCCCTTCCGGTACCGAACAGCAGCTTGCCAGTGCCCGCGTCATCATATCCGGTGGTGGGCAACTCCTGCCGGCGATTTGGGAGATGTTCGATAAGCGTTTCCACATCCCCGTTGCGAACTCGTACGGGCTTTCAGAAACGATCGTTATCGGGTCAGGTACAACCACCCTGCCCGGGTACCCTCACCTTACACGGGGTTATCAGAGCGTGGGTGTTGCCGTGGGGTATACCGAAGTGATGATTGTAGACCCGGATAATCCTGTTTTGGAGATGTTACCGGGCAAGACCGGGGAAATTGCCCTCCGGGGCCCGTCCGTTGCACGTGGTTACTGGAATATGCCTGACGCAACAGGAGAGGTGTTCAGGCCGGATGGCTGGTTCCTTACCGGGGACATCGGTCACCTTGACGAGGAGGGGGTCCTTTTCATAACTGACAGGAAAAAAGACATGGTCATCATGTCAGGCTGGAAGATCTACCCGACAGAAGTTGAGAATGTAATTATCCAGCACCCCGCTGTAGCCGACGTAGCGGTCTTTGGTATCCCTGATGAACGGAAAGGGGAAATACCTGTGGCTGCCGTGATTATCCGGCCCGGGATTTTGATAACTCCGCAAGACCTGGACGAATTCTGCCGTAAGCACCTTGCCGGGTATAAAGTCCCCAGGAAGTTCATTTTCACTGGTTCTCTGCCCCGCGCGAACGGATGGAAACTCCTCCGGCGTGCACTCCGCGAGAAGTATGGATAATCGCGCGGATTTCGGAAAAGGCTTATAATCCTATATAAACCAATACTCCATACGGGGGTTTTCCTTCTCTGTCCAGGGAAAATAAAAGAACTACAGGAATTAATGGTCTGGACCAGGCATTAGAAGGCGGCTTTCCCACTGGTACCACAGTCCTCGCCATGGGTTCGGCGGTATCCGGAACTGACCTTCTGGCACGCCAGTTCTGGCAGTCCGAGGGTGAAGAGGGCACCTACCTCATGCTCGATGCAGAAGTGCAAACCGGGATGGTCGACGGCAGGGGTCTTACCGCAGATGAATTTATCACGAAACTGAACGGGCAGAAACTTGTGATTGATTCACTCTCTTCGTTTATCCTTAAATTCGGAATTGATGCCGGCGTAAAATGTATTCTTTCTGCAAGGGATATCGCGGTAACCCGGCAGGCGAACGTGGTTTTTACCTTCTACCCCGAGCTCCACCCACGGGTCGAAGAGATCCTCGTGATGAGGGCCGTTGACATTGTCCTCGAATTAAAGGAAGTAATCTTCATGAACGAGATCGAACGCCAGCTTGCTGTGCACAAAATTTCCGGCATGGCAGTCCCGCGACGGCTGATACCGTTTCTCATCACAGAAAAAGGGATCGAACTCTCAACAACTTCACGAGTCGTATAACTGAATTAAAAACGCTACCCGGTCCTTTTCTGAGTATCCCGGGCAATTTTTTCGGCAATCTCGGCACGTATGATTTTTGTCGCTGTAACCATGTTGGTCAGCTTTGCAAAGCAAAGGCCGCGTCTCGGGTCTGCATCCGGAGTCCGCAGTCAGGGTCAATCAGGAGTTGTTCAGGTGCAAATAGTTCAAGGCCATTGCGGATTCTCGATGCAATGGTTTCTATACTCTCAACTTCAGGATTCGATGAGTCTATACAGCCATAACCGAGCATTTTTCCCTTTAAATCCGTACCTGACAGGATGTCGAGGTTGCCGGGATTTTTTGCAAACTCAAGATCAAGGATATCGACCGGCATGGAAAGGACGTCATCGATAACACTGCCAAGTCCTCCACAGACATGGAGACATACCGGTATACTGATACCTGAAGCGATTCGTTGCAGTGCCTCCCGGCCAACTGACAGGTCTGCAGTTCCCGTTGAGAAAATCGGTTCATCAACCTGGACCATGCAGACACCTGTTTCTGCAAGTCCCCGGACCTCATTTGCGATCGCTACCGATAGGTCGAGGGCCAGTTCCTCCTTGTTCCGGTAGACTTTAGAAGAGAGGTGAAGTGCATGGGCGAGCGTGGTGGGGCCGGTGACAATACCCTTGACCAGTGCGTTCCTG
>JALOPT010000159.1 GCA_025453715.1 Methanoregulaceae archaeon
ATATCGGCTTCGCCTTTTTCCAGAGCAGAAACCCTTTCTTTGTTATCAGGTATAAACTTAAACAGAACGGCAGCGACTTTTGCCCTGTTGCCCCAGTACTCATTGTTTTTTTCCAATCTAATTGATTAATTTTTTGTGGAACACCTGGAAGTTTTTTGAAAACTGAAGAAATAAAACTAGCGAATAATGCCATAGTGTTTTTGAAGCGTGTAAAGGCAGAATACTCGATCATATGCCGCGGGTCCTGGTCATTGACGATGCTGAATATGCAAGAGATATCCTGAAAAAAATACTTGTTCGTGGAGGCTACGAGATTGCAGGGGAAGCAGGTGATGGGGAAGCCGGGCTCATGGAATATTCCAGGACGAACCCGGATATCGTTATAGTAGATATGATAATGCCGAAAATGAACGGCATTGAGACAATCAGGGCGATTAAAAAAGTTAATCCAAACGCAAAAATAATTGTGATATCTGCGGACGGTCAGATGGCCCATATCGAAGAGGCGGTGAAAGCCGGGGCATTGAGTTACATAAATAAACCATACCAGTGGAGCGTAGTTATCAATGAACTCCTCCAGCTGACCGGCGGACCTCAATAACCAAAAGGAGCAGCTGGATTAACAAACTGTTATGCAAATAGTGATATACCAGAATGAATACAGATGCCCGGGTTTCCCATCTGATGGACCAGTTTCCAGGTGAAGCAATATTAATTCGGGAGACCGCCCTTCGGATTAGTTCGGCAACAACAAAGGCTGACCTTCTGGATATCCTGGCAAAGGAAATCGGTAATTATACTCTTTTTGATTTACAATTGATCGGAGGACGCTTATATAATGAGATACGGGAACTGCCATCCCCTTACCGGGAAGCGATCCGTCCCTACTTTATGGAGCAGTTGTTCGGTATGCACCATACCCTGGTATTGATGTACCGTACCCGGGATTCAAGGCCTGTACATGGATCCATTCGTGATCCCACAGGATTTAGTGATTTTTGTAAAGTAATTCCTGAGGGTTGTTTTGCATGGGATGATCAATCGGACAGGAATCCACATCTCCGCAATCCCAGGATGCGCCTTTTTTATTACCTGGTTTCTGCCTTTACAATGTTTGTTCTGGATCAACCCGGCCACCCGGTCGGTATGCCGTTCCCAGGTGGTTTTAAGGTGGAACAGAGGGGGAACGAGTATTACTGCCTGATCAGGGATAAGGAAAAGGAAGTTTTTTATTCAATATGCAATTTCTGCCCTGCCAGGCAGGCTGAAGATACCCCGCTCTGAAAAGTAACCTGCAGGTAACCGTTTATCCACCAAAAAGGTATTCCAAAGAAACAGGTCGGACCAAAAAAGACAGGAAAAGATTGGCCCTATTGAAAAGCAGGACCCGAATCGGATAGTAAAGCCTGTAGGGTAATGAGATTTTTAATTATTTCAGGGAGTTCCATAATTCAGGAGCAGGTAAAAGGGAATCACATTACTGATTAATGCAATAATCGTCAGAAATACCAGCAGTTTTGTGTCACGGTTTAACAGGGCCATGCGAGTTCACTCAATATTTTTCTTTTACGCATTTTTTTAGTATATTCGGTATGTTTGTTTACAATCCCCACCTGGTATACTGATCACGGGCCAGCTATTTTCCCGTGTTCCGGTTCCACCGGGTGGAAATACAGCACAACAAGGGCAAGGAGTAGTCCGGTGAGCAGGATCCAGAACGTCAGGCTGTCCGGGTGGATAAAACCAAGACTTGCCTTGTATTTTACGGTATGAAATGCATCGACTGACCATGGGAATGTGTAATAAAAATCCCGGTACTGCGTCTGCAGAACAATTATTGTAATGGCTGTCAGGGCTATGATATACGCAATAATCTTTGTCTTTCCTGGCATCCCTTTCACTCCGGAATTTTCCAATAATCCGGAATATATTTTGTTGTGTACCTTCTAAAAACATTCCATCTGTGGGAAAAATATGGTCCGTGAGTGCAATGGAGAGGTGCTACTGGCAGGATGAACATGAACGTGCGGGTCGCAGGTTATTTCGATGAAATATTTCACGTATCTGCAGGCAGGCTTTTTCTAGAACCTGAAGACGCCCGGGCTCGCACTCCCTGGCTGACTTTCCGCACAATTAATCAGGTTCTGCCAATGTAATGCCTGATTCAGGTATTCCCCGGTGATACATTTCAGAAGGCATAAACAATCATTCAACGTGATGATTAGTACGGTTAAAGGACTATAATGGTGGGAAATGATAACCGGCACCTTAACTGAAGGTACTATTCCCGATCGAGCGGGCCTGTTTAGCATACCTGGCCAAACTATCTCTCCTGCCGGTAAACGCGTTGTTCTGTTGATCGCGATTCTTGCCGGATTTATTACACCGTTTGACGGGTCTGCGGTCAATATTGCCCTCCCGGTGATTGGTGCCGAATTTCACATGGACGCGATCGCACTATCCTGGGTATCAACCGCGTACCTGCTGGCATCTGCAATTTTTCTGGTACCTTTTGGAAAAATAGCAGACATCTACGGGAGAAAAAAAATATTCCTGATAGGGATTGTAATCTTTGCCGCTGCTTCGTTTATTATGACACTTGTGGCATCATCGGGGATGCTCATAATGGTCAGGGTCCTCCAGGGTATCGGGAGCTCCATGATTTTCGGTACCGCCGTTGCCATACTTACTTCGGTATTTCCCCCGGGTGAACGGGGAAAAGTGCTTGGGATATATATTACCGCAGTCTATATCGGGCTCTCAACCGGGCCTTTTCTGGGCGGCCTGCTGACAGAGCACTTCGGATGGCGGAGTATTTTCTACATCAATGTCCCGATCAGCATCATTGCCATCGTCCTCGTGCTCTGGAAACTGAAAGGAGAGTGGGCAGATAGCAGGGGTGAACCGTTTGATATCGCCGGTTCCGTGATGTACGCCGTCGCAGTTGTTGCTGTCATGCTGGGTTTCACAACCCTACCCGATCTTACGGGCTTTGTGCTGATCATCAGCGGTGTGATTTGTGCAGGAATTTTTTTCCGTTACGAGCACCGGAGGGAGTTTCCCGTGCTGGAAACGCGACTGTTTACAGGGAGCAGGGTATTTGCCTATTCAAATATTGCCGCCCTTATCAATTATTGTGCCACGTATGCGGTCTCATTTTTATTGAGCCTGTACCTCCAGTATTCCCGGGGATTTTCCCCGGTACTGGCAGGATTTCTGCTTATCGCCGCCCCGGTCATGCAGGCGGTTATTTCACCGTTCTCAGGAAAGCTGTCAGATCGTGTTGATCCTGGTATTATTGCGTCGTTTGGCATGGGCCTGTCTGCCATCGGGCTGTTACTTCTTGCCTTTATCAGCGACGCGACCCCGCTCTGGTATCTCATGGGTGCCCTGCTGCTTATAGGGGCCGGGTTTGGCTTTTTTACCTCGCCAAATACAAATGCGATTATGAGCGCCGTCGCGAAAAAATACTATGGTGTTGCTTCAGGAATTGTCGGAACGATGAGACTCCTTGGCCAGATGCTCTCCATGGGGATAGCCACGATGATCTTTGCCCTCGTGATTGGCCATGTTGAGATCACACCTGAATATTACCCGGCGGTGGTCAGGAGTGTCCAATATGCATTTATCCTCTTCACGATCCTGTGCGTAATCGGGATTTACGCCTCTCTCCAGCGGGCGAATAAAAGGAGCGTAAATTGAGGAAAGGAAAACAACCAGGACGCCCTACACACGAATATCCGGAAAGCACGGGAAAACCCTGCCTGAATGAAATGCCGGGACATGTGGATCCTGCATAATCTGTCCACAAACAGGTTCGTTCACTTAAGTACCATGTCCTTATGAAACCTGGTTTTTTTAGTGCGAAGGTAACCAGTTGTTCCCTTCATCCGTTTTATGGAACCTAAAGGGGTGATTTCCACCGATGTACATGGCACAGGTACGGTGTAACCACCATTAATTATATCCGGGATATACCTACAGTGAATCCTGGAGTAGATATTAATGAAAAGCGTTATCGCTGACATGTTACACCTGAAATTCAGACCGGTTGCAGTCATTTGGAGTGATACCCGGCCGGAAAATGCACTTTCATTTGTTCCCGGGAGAAGGGGGTGCCTCATGTCCCTCTTTGCCCAGGCTGCACGAGGCCGTACGGCAGCAGTATCCCGGGAGACATCCGGAGGAATTGAAGGGTTTTCTCATTTTCTTTCAAATGGGATTCGCGGTTGCAGCCATTGTGAAGAATTACAGACCCTGGCAGACAAGATTCCCAATCCTGAAATCAGGGAGAATTTTCTCACTGGGGAGGGTTACCGCAAAACCCCGGAACTGGTAAAAGAGTTTATTGGCACGCTCCCGGTAACTGATATCCCGGCTACCTACGTTCTTCTCAAATCCCTTCCGGAAGTACAGGGGGATGAAATCCCCCAGATTATCGTATTTATTGCAAACCCTCACCAGGTCTCGGCTCTTATTACACTTGCAAACTATCGGTACGGGGACCTTGAACGCGTAATAATTCCTGCCAGTGCAGGCTGTCACCAGGTTATGCTGCTTCCTTACAGGGAGATGGTATCAGAAAATCCCCGTGCTGTCCTTGGTCTTACCGATCCTTCCGCACGCAGGCAGGTCATGCATGTGCTTGGGGATGACGTGGTAACATTCGCTGTGCCGTTTTGCATGTTCAAAGAGATGGAGGCAGACGCGCCCGGTAGTTTCCTCTCCCGAAAAACATGGAATAGTATAGTGGCCCGGTTTTGACAGAGTAACCTCCCGGTTATTGTTTAACCCCGATAAAAGCTGGTTGAATAGTAAAAACTATAGCACGGGTTCATAAACGGGAAGATTTCTTCAGGAATTAGCCTGGCGGACCAGTAAAAGCCTGAGAAATTCAGGATTTTTTCCCGAGAAGTTCGTGGATAGCTTTCAACTCGTCCAGCATCTGTTGGTGAACCGATGGTCCTGCTCCCCTGGCTTCAGCCTTCCCGGTGCCGGTTCCATCACCCACTGCAGGGCAACTCCGGACCAGGCTGCGGATTAACTCCCTGAGTTCATCGGCATGCACAATGGCTTCGATCCGGATCTCAGGGACCGCAGCACCAGAATATCCTGCGGTCTGTACAGAGACTGTGGATATGCCCAGTACCCGCATTACCGGTCCCTGCCTCATATCAACATTCGTGATCCGGTTATAGGGCACAATGCCTGTGCTACGGAAAATAACGCCGCGTTTCCATCGCATTTCATCGTCATGGAGCTCGTACCACATGCTGTCATAGTACATTTTTACCCAGATTAGGTAAAGGATGATGATGGTGAGCACGATTCCCCCAATTATTGCATATGCCACCATAGGGACATCAGACACTAATACAATCGGGCCAACTAAAAAGAGCAGGAGAAACGGCAGGAATAAAAAGAAATCTGCAATAAACCAGGTGACCAGCTTTTCAGATGGTTTAAATGGTGTTAACCGTGGGAAGTGCTCACTCTGCATGAAATATCGAACAATGGTAGGAATGACAGAAGGATAATGATATCGGGATAACTGGTGATCCTGTGGGTAATCCACGGGAAACATTTTTTCCATGACATGATCTGGCGGGGAGCGACGTTTTCCTGTAAGAGAAATGCCCTGCTATTTCTCTCAAAAAGTGAAAATAGTCGTTATTATGCTATTTTTTTATCTTTCCATTCCGGCAGGTCAGAGTGCCCCCTCCTCCTGCGAGGGAGTATCGGCCTGGGACTTTTTTCGCAGGTCTTTTGCATCATTCGTCGCCAGAGGGACTTTTTTTTGCTGTGGTTCGGTTTCAGCGAACATTTTTGCAAGGGAGACTGTTCCGGTCATATCCCCGAGTGTCATTGTATTCAGGACTGTTGATGGGACTATTACAAGAGTTGCCTTTTCCTTCAGCCCTTCGTAGAGCATATTCATTGCCCGGAGGTGCAGGGCTACGGGATTGTTCTGGTAGGTCTTTGCGGCCTCCTCAAATTTTGCTGCGACCTGCCGTTCGGAGTCCCCGAGAATGACCCTTGCCTGCCGTTCGCGTTCAGCCTGGGCCTGCATCGACATTGCATCCTGGAGCTCGTTCGGGATCAGGACGTCACGTATCTCAACAGAACTGACATGGACTCCCCACTCTATTGTCCTTCTGTCGATAATTTTCTGGAGTTCGATGTCGATTTTCTCCCTGCCTTCCAGCATATCCGAGAGGAATGATTTTCCGATGACTTCACGCAGTGCAGTCTGGGATGCCCAGCTGATGGCAGACCGGTAGTCTTCTACTTCGAGTGCGGCTTTGACCGGGTCGAGGACTTTCCAGAACAAAACCGCCTCAACATCAACGGGAACAGTATCCTTGGTAAGGGTTTTTTCTGCTTTGAATGAGGTGGTTATCACCCGGTTGTCAATCCAGTAGGCTACTTTCTCGACAATCGGGACAATATAAAAAATCCCCGGCCCTTTCAGCCCGGTAAATTTTCCAAGCCTCAGAATTATTGCCCTTTCCCACTGGTCTGCAATTTTCACCGAGGCAGAAATGAATGCAACAATTATTATCCAGACTATTGCAGCGAGTATGAGAGTTGCCTGGGTGGGATCGGTGATCCCTGTGTATAACATCCAGAGTGCTGGAATTACCAGCACGAGGAATACAATATAGGGCATTGGGTGCTGTTCAGCCATGACATTCAATCTGTCTTAACGATAATAGAGGTATTGATGGGTGCAAAGGGGTATATGACACGGTCAATATCCAATAAAGTTTTTTACGATGGACATCTCGTTGTTTTTCCAGAAAAACCAGAGGTTCCCGTGTAAGTGAATGAAAATCATGTCTCATCTCTGATAAAGTTATTTTTAAATAACATAATGTAAAATATTTATTACATAATGTCAGGTCACTGTACAGGTGAAATTCCAGGAATTTAGCCGTGACAATAAAAGGTGTGCTTTGATGGCAGATTTACAAAAATACCTATTTCTTATACTTGTTTCAGCATGCTGTTTCGTTGCATGTGCAACTGCAGCATCGACAAGCGGGGCTGTATCCGCCAGTGATGGTATTTACCAGACCCATGTGACTTCAGTTAAGCTGGACCCTGAAGTGTTTTTCCCATACGAAACCGGAACGGTTATGGTTACCCTCACGAACTCGGGTAACCAGACGGTAACACTATCCGGGCCCGACATCCTTGAAACACATATTGCCGTATCAAACAAGGGCTCTTATAATACGAATGTCCGGCTGGGCCCTGGCTCGACCATGACGTACTCATTCCGGGTCACGGTTTCAGGTGAGGATGGAACGTATTTCCCGGTATTTACCGTTTCAACAGTTGAAGCCGGGAGTATCAGTTATCCTTTCGGGTTGGAAGTCGATTCAAAAGAGCTCGATGCAACTGTTGTGGACCGTCCAGATAATTTTGTTGTGGGAAAGAAGGATAGTGTCAACCTGAGCCTTGTCAATTCCCGGAACGGAGTGCTGAGTGATATCACCATTACCCCTTCCGGAAATAGTACCACGGTTTCACCACGCCAGAGGTTTATTGCTACACTTCCCGCAGGCAGTTCGCAAATGGTCCTGTTCCAGGTCACTCCCGACAAGGCATCAGACCTGACATTTCATATCACCTACCATAACGGGAACAATGACCATGCCATTGACGAAGTCCTCCCCCTGAATATCGGTGAAGACAAGCTGGCAGCGGTCCCCGTTGTCAATAACATCGTACTCACCTCTTCGGGTTCCTCAAAC
>JALOPT010000160.1 GCA_025453715.1 Methanoregulaceae archaeon
CAATGAAAATTTACGGAAATGGCCATTCTCAAGTCCTCTTTGATGACAAATAGCTCCTGCACACCCGGATCAGATCAATTAATTTTTACGGAAGGGGAATCCAGCTGAGTGCATAGGAAACAGTTCCTCCCGCCCCAGGTTTGCAGACTATCACCTGGGCCTGGCTGGTATCCATGGGTATCATGATCCGAAACGTGGGTCCCGGGATATACGCGGGAAAAAAATCTTCATGATAACCTGGTCCATTGACCAGAATAACCCCAAATAAACCCGAATTACCGTGTATTGAATTTACATAGTCCGTATACCGTGAAAGATCCGGATAGCCCATGATTACCCGACATATTGTTTCCCTGGTGATTTGCCTGGTACTGATAATCATGATTGTACCTGCCCCTGGTGACGGATTGCAGGACGTCCCTCCCGGTGGAACGGTATTCATCGGTGAGGAAAACCTTAATTTAACGGAGATTCCCCCGGGGACTACCCTTACCTGGTATACCGGAGACCAGGTTGTAGGACGGAGTGCCCCGGCAGCAACGATTACCATTGGTAACAATGCCAGTTTCTATGTCGCCCCTTCTGAATTTTCACGTCGCACAGGTAACTGGTACATCGGAAACAGTGAGCAGGTAGGTTTTGTTGTCAGTGACCCCGCCCAGACAATTTCGGTCTACAACCAGGCTTCCCTGACTGATATAACCAACAAGAGCGCCAGGGAAGGTGAATACCTGACCTTCCGTGTAGAAACAAATATGAACGTGGTACCGGAACAGCGGCCCGGGGAAACCGGGTTCTTAACCATCCGGGTCAGGGCACCGGACGGGATGGTGTATACCCAGCTCTGCCAGGATGAAACGACCGTGCTCAACCTGGTGGGCCTTGCACCTGATGCAATGCCGTGGTACTGGGTCCCGCTTAAAGAAGGGAGTGAAGAAGGATGGTCCACCGGCCTCCTTACTCCTGAAGAAAACAGGGTGTATCCCCCGGGCGATTATTTCTTCTGGACGGAGTCTGGCCTGAACGGCATGAAGGAGAACTATAAGGGCGCTTCAGGTGATGATTTCACTGGAAAGACCGTCTCTGCAGTCCATTCTATCAGTATCACGTCCGATAGCGTCCATATTGAAGTCAGCAATGAATCGGTTGTCCAGGGGGACTCATTCACCGTGACTATCACCGGCAAGCCGGACAACGCCTATTATCTCTGGGTCGAGGACACGAATTCCCTGAGCGGGTTACCTGGATACCAGCCCCCCAGTATCATTCTCTCGCAGGACGGTGTCAGGATGGACCAAAAAAACGGCCCATGGCCCATCGGCCAGTACGTATTCCAGGGTTCAACGAAAACAATCCAGCAGAATGTTGCACAGCATTACGGCTTTGAAAATGTAAAGGGGGTGGTATACTATGCTTCTGTTACCCTTGACCGCAATGGCAACCGGACTATTGGTTTTTTAACAACTCCGGGTACCAAAGACCAGGATTACACTATCCGTGTTGAACGACCGGAGCCATACGACCCGCCAGAATCGGATACCGGTCCGGAAAGGAAATTTAAGATGGGTGAAGTTGATGTTACCGTTGAAAAAGGAACGGTGGGAGTGGATGATCCTTCTTTACCATTGCGTAATGCCCCGATATACTTCCTTGGTGAAGAGATTACACTGAGCGGTTCAAGTTCAGGATCGAATTTTACCTACCTGTTCATCACCGGCCCGAACCTGCCGGCAAACGGTGGACAGATGACCGCCCCGTTATATCCTGTTGATGTGATCGATCTGGGCAGTTTCGCCAGGGCGGAGGTTATTAACAAAGAATGGGAATATAAATGGCAGACCGCCAACCTCGATATCGATACTGGTACCTACACGATCTACGCTGTTGCCGCTCCCTTCGATAAGAGATTTCTTTCCTCCACGCAGTATGGGACTGTATCTGTCATCATCAAAAAGCCCTTCATCAGTGCACGGGCGACACCGCCAGTCGTGGCATCCGGTGATAAGCTGGTGATCCGGGGGATCGCTGCGGGCCAGCCTGAAGAAGGGATCGGTATCTGGATACTGGGAAAGAATAAATTCCTCTATCGTAACCCTGGTGTCAACCCGGACGGTACCTTTGAGCTGGAACTCTCAAATGGACAAACCGCAGATATGGCTGCAGGCCAGTATTTCGCCGTTGTACAGCACCCGATGTATAACGAAATATTCGACGTATCGCCAGCATCCTCTGTTGCAGGCTATAACAACATGGACCTCGTAGCGGGAAGCTACCCGGTTCCAGGCAACACCCTGTTCCGGTTAGAGGGAGAGGGAAGTCTCGATGGTCCCGATGCAGCGGATGCACTGGTACAGGCCCTGAACAACCCAAGCGTCGATGATATCTACGCGAAACTACAGTTCGTTGTTGAAGTACCGGCAATCACGGTTCTCCCGGTAGACGAGAAACAGGTCGGTGATCTGTTCCCTGTTGCGGGGACCACGAACCTGGCAGCCGGTGACCAGGTCCTCGTTGAGATTATCTCCTCCTCCTTTAAGCCGACCACAAAGATACAGGAGGGGGAATTTTATGGTGTATCAGGTATAGCAACGGTCCTGAAGGGGACCGACGAACGCAACAGGTGGTCATTTCCTGTCAGCACAGCCAAATTCAGGCCCGATGATTATATCGTGCAGGTATCAGGTGTCACGGTCAATGCCCAGGCGTCAACCCTGTTCACCCTTGTTCCGTATAACCCGGCAACCCACAGGACGATTGTACCCTCCGATGAGGATAGGGATGAGCCCGTCAGTGCGACTATTGAAACAGCACCTGATGAAACACCCCCTGGTGAAGAAGAAGGTGTCACCGGGTCAGGCGATGTCACGATCGGTGCAAAAGCGTCAAAACAGGCCATTACTATTGATGAGAATCCGACACCGGGGGCCTCTGCTGTTGTTACCTCTGTACCGGTCGTCAACGAACCCGATGAACCCACTACCACAATACCTGCCCGGGCAACGGTACCAACAACCCGGCCCACAATTCAACCCGGATTTGGGATCTTTTCAGCCATGATCGGGCTTGTAGTCGTTGCACTCCATATCATTCGGAAACAGTAAGAAAAGCAGCGTATGGTTTTGGGGAATGTTCACACCGATACCTATTTTCATCTACCCTGCATCTGGATACTGCCGTGTTACATCTGAATACTGATCCAACGATACCAAAACGCATTGAAACCGGGACTTCTGATGGGGACGATCTCGGTTTTACTGAAGAATTGTTCTCCGGATGGCTGGAGGTCTTCAATGACACCCGCCTCTATCTCCACTACATCATATCCCGGTGTAAAAATGAAGGGAATACGCAGAAACTTATCAGGAGATGGAGATCCGAAGGGTATGACGTCAGGATCGTGAAACCCTCGGTTATCATGCGGCATATCCTCGGGGAGTTCGGATATGTAGCGTCATACGAAAACCTCTCTCCCCATTACGATGGTGAAGTGGAAGTCTGGCGGAGTCCGCTGGTCCGGTAGCCTTTGATGGAAATGCGATACCGTTATCGTAACCCGGTGCCGGCTGGATCCGTAGAAACCCGGGAATCAGCACGATACGTGACTCGTATCCTGTTTTTTAGCCCCTTCAATTATCTTATGCAGGGTGCATCTTCTCCCCACGGTGCCTGAATATATTTGATTTTTTAAAAAATGCCGCCCAAAATCTTATTGCAGCAAGTTCCCAATAATGCTTGTGAATTATCATGAATATCTACAGCGTCTCCCAGAATAATGTCATTAGTGTCACACCTGACACTACTGTGAAATTCGTCGCGGAACTGATGAAAGAGAAGAATATCGGTTGCGTGGTGGTTGCAGAGAATAATAAGCCGGTAGGCATTGTCACAGACCGGGATTTTGCTATCCGGGGTGGGCATCTCTGCGAGGAAGAGGAGACCCGGCAAATCCGGGAAATTATGACTGAAAATGTCAAGACTGTCAGAAAGGACATGGACTTTTTTGACGCAATCCAGGAAATGAAATCTGCCGGCGTACGCCGCTTACCCGTGGTAGACATGGGTGGCAGGCTTGTCGGGCTGATCACCCTTGATGATATTATCCGGCTTCTGGCACGCGAACTTGGCGAAATTGCACGTATAATCGGGAAAGAAAGCCCGAAGATCTGATTAAACTTTTTT
>JALOPT010000161.1 GCA_025453715.1 Methanoregulaceae archaeon
GTCTATGAACAACCCGGCGATCCCTGTTATTGGAAAAAGAAGAATCCTCAGCGATATATTTCTGATTTTTTCGCTGCTGGTTTCCGGAAAAATGAGTTTCGGATTGAGCGACACGTGCCTCCACAGTATATACAACAACAGCCCGCAACAGATGATATTCACATGGAATAACACCCCGTACGGCATTGGCATGTCTGAAAATGTCCAGAGGAGCGAAGATAACGGGATAAAAATAATTGTAAGGATAAAACCGAATGAAATATAGACAAAAAAACGATCCAGGGCCCTGATATTACGCATCATCTCGAAAAACAGGATATAGAATACTGCGAGAATGCCGAATGTAAAAATAAAATTTGTCGATTCTGAAGAGACCTGGTCCCAGTAATTTTTAATGAAAGTAAAATCTTCTGTTTGGTATGCCGAGGGAAGCGGGATATTGTTCTTTACGATCAGGGTCATAACAAAAGCAAATACCCCGTTCATCAGGATCTCAAACATGTCCTGGGGAACGACCCCTTTACAGCCGGTACAGGGGCCGGGGTCTTCGCATGTCCCTGCAGAATCTTTGGCCTCGACCGTCATACTGGTTCAATTCCCCCTGATTTATTCCTGTTCCTGAAATAAAGGGTAGTAAGTGCGAAGGCGATCATCGTGATTATATACACGCTTTGAGTGTGCTGAATATCGAATGTCGAAAGGACTGCCCCGAAAACAGCTGTCACAGGTATATAGAGCATCTTAAATCCAATACATTGTTTCTGTAAGGAATTGATCCCTGGCTTCTGTATAGAGGGTTTCCGGGAAATGTGCCACCATTCGAGGAAAAGCAATACTCCTATTACCAGCATATTGAGGTTGAACAGGAGCGGATAGACAGACCTGCCTGGAAAAACAACGTTAAGATGGCTCGATACCGGGATAAAAATTACCATCATTAACACAATGAGATGAAGATAAAGATAGACACGGTCAACTTTCTGCAGATTATTAAAAATATTGAACAGGACTATCCAGAGCATCGCGATAATGATGAATGCGTTTAAAAAACTGAGGATATCCGGTAGTTGCATCAGCCCGAAATCGTTTGCCGTTGCATTTCCGATGTAGTCCCCCCATGTTGGGGTTTTTACATTCCGGAATAGCAGGAAGAGGGTAAACCCAAAAATGGCATTTGTCAGCCTGCCAACATTGACCTTTGTCACCGGGCCTTCAGAAATGGTCTCCGCCATTATTCGTCTTAGTAGTGTTTGATTTGGTTACAGAATAATTAGGATCACCAAACCCACATGATTGACACGAAATCCTGGTCCCCCAAAAAAGTCTCCAGTCTGACTTTGTAACAAGTGTGACAAATCTTGATTAACATTTAATATATGCCCGGGACAAAGGTCTTTCACGGAGTGAAACGAATGAAACAGCCCGCATTATTAATTATCGATATGCAGAACGATTTTGTCCGTGCTGGTGCGCCCATGCAGATGCCTGGGGCCGAACGTATCATCAAGAATATCAGAAAGGTAATGGAGGTCTTCCGTAACCTGGGCTATCCCGTGTTTCACGTAGTACGGGTTCACCGGAGCGATGGTTCCGATGTGGAGATATTCCGGCGCGAGATGTTCAAATCTGTCCCATTTGCCGTTGAGGGGACCGGGGGGGTGGAGATCATCGAGGAACTCCGGCCCCTGCAGGGGGAGTATTTAATCAGAAAAAACCGTATGAGCGCCTTTATGAACACAGATCTCGACCTGCTCTTACGATCGCTCGGGATTTATACGGTCTTTATCACCGGTATCCAGACACCGAATTGTATCAGGACCACCGTGTTCGATGCTGCCGCTCTCGGGTATCATACCGTCCTTGTAGAGGACGCTGTAGCAGCCCGGACATCAGCCGTCCATGAGGCCAACCTCCTTGACATGGCAAATATCGGGACTGTTCTGATCAGCACAGACAGTACCGCTGACCTGGTCCGCGGTTAATACCTGTATTGGAATAGTACCTGATTGGTTTCTACCCGGGTCCGGATTAACACGTTTGAAGCATATTAACTGGGTAAATCAAATATTCCAGTATTTCCCAAATTATTGACTGATCTACTGAACTAACCGGTTGTAATCCTTCGAACCGGGGTGTTCCAAAGTTACTTACCTGACTGTGAAATATAATCAATTCAGGAGTGATGAAGGATCAAATGAGTATAACAACAAAATACGGATTTTTTTTATATTTCATTCTGGCACTCGTGATAGTTCCCGGACTTTGTTCTGACGCAGATATCAATGAAAAAATTGGGAATCGCATAGACCTGAAAGGTACAGCAGTAAGCGCAGATTCAATCTACCTCTTTGTGACAGGTCCGGGTCTGCCTTCAAACGGAGTACGACTGGATGATATGAAAGTCCCTGTGGTTGCCGGTGTTCCGGAAAGCTTCACGCTTACCGATGTGACAAATGATCAATGGGTATATACATGGAACACTGGAAGACAGGGCTTTTCGCTGAAAGAAGGAATTTACACGGTGTACGCAGCAAAAAAGCCTGTTGGTAAATCTGGCGTGGATAACGCCATATACGGCACTATCAGCATATCGCTCACGAAGAACGGGGAACCATATACTTCATCAGGGACGGTTTATTTTAACACCACACCCGGGATATCGGAAATTTTTATTGATGGTCTGTCAGTGGGAAATACCCCCCAGACACGCGGGCTCCCCGAAGGAGACCATGAAATTAGATTTGAGCGCTCAGGATACCGTACGATAGTAGAACGGGTATCTGTTACACCAGGTTCATTTGTATCGATCCAGAAGACTATGATACCAGAACCTGTGGTGGCAATTCCCTCTGCCGTAACAACGGGCCCGCTTACAACAAATCCCTCAACTGAACCATTTACCCCGGTAAATCCTGCAACAACAAAATCGGCTGCGATATCAACTGCCCTTGTTATTCTTGTGATATCTGTTGCCCTGCTCTCCCTGGCGATAAAAAAGAGAGGTTAATAAAAAAAGGGCTGGAAAATTTTGTGAAACCAGGGAATAGAAAAAAAACCCAGGAACTCCAATGGAGGGGTTATAAATTAAGACTTTTTTTCATGAATGGTGATCCTTGCCCGCAATGCCTCATCATACAGGATGACTAGGGAAAGACTGATCAGGTTCAGCGTGGTCGCAGCATACCAGAGGAATGATTCAGGCAGGGTTAGGTTAGCAATCCAGCCGGACCAGAGCATTGCACAGATAATTGAAAATGAGAGCAGGGTATCAAATGCGAGAAATGCCCCCGGGGCATTAAAATATCTTCCAATTTGCGCGATAGTACAGTATTCGATTGCATTGCTTTGCCCGATAAAGTCCAGGCATGCCCTGGTGATGTTCATGGTCAGGTCAAGTGCTGCCCAGACGATAATAAGACCTCCAAGCAAAAATAGCGGTGTTTGTCCGTCAATACCGCTGCGGATGGCAACAGATCCGAATATGAATTTATAGATGCAAAACGGTATCCCAATTGTCATGCTTAAAAAAAATGGTGATTGAAAGAACCGGAGTATCCTGTCATCATCTGCTGCGTGATATGGTGTAACCGTTTCTGTCTGGGACATAGTCCTATAAACGGTTGATCGGGTTCAATAATGAATAACTCGCTTATCAGGGTGTTTGATAAAACGCATGAAAAACCGGCACTGCGTTTTTGTATCGCGCAAAGGAAAGATAAAATTTATACAGATTTCAGGCGTCCTCCCTGGATGTCCGGGTGTGTCCTGGCGACGATAAATTACACCTTCAGTTGAATATTTTTTTTAGACAGTTACATAATTTCCAAGATTGCCCTCAGAATAATCTAATACCACGATATCGAACAGTTATACATGCGCCCATATGTGACCGTCAATTTTGCCATGAGTGCTGACGGCAAACTTTCGACGAAAGAGCGGCGGCAGGTAAAAATTTCCGGGAATGCAGATTTCAAACGTGTAGACCAGCTGAAAGCAGGGAGTGATGCTATCATGGTCGGTATTGGTACGGTAATTGCAGATGACCCGTCACTAACGGTCAAGTCTGAAGAACTAAAACGGTCAAGAGTCACCCGGGGGCTCGATGAAAACCCGGTACGGGTTGTAGTGGATAGCAGGGGACGTATTCCTGTTGATGCAGCAGTCCTG
>JALOPT010000023.1 GCA_025453715.1 Methanoregulaceae archaeon
CGGATGTGAGCGCCGCAAAACCCATGGTACTATTAATTCGATCTCGTTGGTTCTAAAATGCTTCCGAAGGAGTCCCTATACCGGGCTTCCAGCTGGTCCCAGCCTGGGAGGTTCGTCTGGCACCCGGTTTTCTCAACCGCGAAGGACGCGGTAACGGTACCCAGTTTACAGGCAGTCAGGGGTCCGTAACCCCGGTAAAAAGCGGTCAGAAAACCTGCGCGGTATGCGTCCCCAGCCCCTGTTGGATCGGCCATTTTCACCCGAATCGCGGGTATTTGCGAAGAATTTCCTTTCTCATGAAGGACGCTCCCGTCCTTTCCCATGGTAATAACCGCCATCGGCACACGGCTGATGATCTCCTGTTTATTCTTACCGAGAATTTTTTCCATTCCCACGATTTCATGATGGTTTGCAAAAAGCACATTGATATTGGAAAGAATTGCATCGAGTTGCTCCTTTGAATAGCGGTGGAGGTCCTGGCCCGGGTCGAATGTTGCAAATTCGCTTTGTTCAGCAACTCTTACATTAAACCCCGGGTCTGCGGTTGCCATATGGACAAACGGGAGTGACGGGGAATCCTCGTGTTCAAACGCCACCGATGCGCCCCATTCGAAAAACGTGATCTGGTCACCGGCCTCATCGGTGAACATGAATGCCGTGGCGGTATGGGATTTAGGGATGGTAAAGAACTGCCTTTCAATTCCCAGCTGTTCCATCCATCGCTCATATTCACTTCCTGAAAAATCGCCGCCCACAGCACTGACAAGGGTACAGGGCTCACCGAGTTTTGCGATCCCGGCAGCGATGTTAGCTGCGCCACCGCCAAAATATACTTTCCGGTCGATGATATGGATTGATCCATTCACTGGGGGGAACCGGGGGACACGGCTGATATGATCAATTGCCGTGTGTCCGACCACCGAGATCATAGTTCCTGCACGTCCTTTACCTGGAGCGGGATATCACGGAGTGCTTTACCAATTGTTGACTTTGCTATCCGTGATGCATGTTCAGGTGATTCGGCCCGGAAAACTTTCATATCGAGGAGGAGCCCGACGAGTGCGGTATCTGCAACCACGATGGCACTGTTCAGCTCACCTTCACAGAACGGGCAGGCTAGCATTCCTGCCTCAACTTCTACAAATTTGGCCTGTGGATTCAGGCGCTTCCCTGCCTCGCTGATGGCAATTCCGATTGCGTCATCAAGCGACTTCACGTCTTTAATAATCCAAGCAGATTCAAGTGTGACATTATAATCAGGCATTAGTAAATTTCATCTCCGTTTCATTAATTTCGTAACTGAACAGGCCCCGGTTACCATGCATCAAAATGCACGTGTTCACCGATGGCCATTCGTTCTGTCAGTGTTCCCTGTGGCCTTCCTTTCCCTGCCGTGAGCATTGCAACCGGCCTGACATGTGGTGGGAGCCCGAGAATATCGCGCACTTCATCCTCATCGAACGCACCAACCCAGCAGGAATGAAGACGCCGGGAATGGGCTGCCAGCATCATGTATGTACATGCAATGGTTGCGTCCTGAACAGCGTATAAAATACCCCGTTCGCCATATCGTGACATTGAACGGACATAGTTAGCACATACAACAAAAAGGGCCGGCGCAGCAGCGATATGCGGCTGATCATATGCAGCTCCCATAAGTGCCTCTTTCTGGTCAGCTTCCCTGATGACCACGATATCCCATGCTTCAAGATTTCCGGCGCTTGGGGCAGTGCTGGCACTATCGAGGAGGAAAACAATATCCTCCTCGGTCAGCTCCTCAGCGGTGTAATCACGGACAGATGTCCTGCTGGTCAGGAAATCCAGAAATTCAGAGGAGTCCATGTTCGTTAAGTACCTGCCAGGACGCCTGTGCAACGGTAGTTGTACCCGTCACTGCTTCACCGATACGTAACGAAGCAGGCCCGTACTGTTCACTCTCTACCATGCTGATGGCTTCTGACAGGAGATCAGTTGACCGCCGGAACCCGGATTGTTCGGTTGACCGCAACGCCATCTGCAGTTCGGCACGGACTGCCTCCATGATCATGATAAGCATCCGCCTGCCACCTGCCCGCTCTTTTTCCGGGAAACTACCAAGCGCATTAACCAGTTGCGAACAGACAATCAACTCACTTTTCGCCCGGTCAGCAAACTGGTAGTTCATTATTGCAGCTTTAAGATCCATACTCAATTGAAACTCCGCTGATTAATGATATTTTTGGATGCGGAAAAAAATGTGACAGGAAATTTTCCTGCCCTGCCACGATTCAGGGCATAGCAATTCCTGCAGGTATTCCGGATTATCGGGCAGACTTCTGCTTTGCGCCCATTATCGATACTTTCGCACGGCGCATTGATTTTCGCACGATGGTGTCTGCGGGGTTTCCCATGTCACGGCCCCTGCCTCCACGGCCACCCCTGCCGCCCCTGCTGCCACCTTTTCTTCCACCCGGTCTGCCACCCTGGTCCCCGGCGAGCTGCTCAAGTTTCTTCAGCGTGGCGCCTGCCCTGAACCGCTGGTTCGGACCTGGTCTCTTAACTTCGCCTTCTGATTTCGGTACAAGCCTGATCTGGCCTTTTACACCTTTGACCTGTACCCATTGTGTTATTCCTGTCTTTCCCATGAAACTCCTTTATGATTAAAGCAGGATTCTTCATAAAGTTTCGCCATTAATTCTCTCCAGCACGGGAAAAACAACAGTAAAAAGTACCGGTAGTAACCGGCTTGTCAGGAATTACAGACTCGTTCAATCTCCTTCCGCAGGAGTTCGCTTACAACCTTTCCATCAGATGAACCCCTTACTTCAGCCATTACCACACCCATAAGTGGTGCAAGGGCTGCATTCCCTTTCTGCTTCACGAATGCTGCACGTTCATCGACTATCTTTGTAATTATCGCATGTAGCTGCTCGCGGCTCACTGAAGGCGCACATTTCTTTATTGCTTCCTGTGTTCCTGTACCTTTTGCAATCATCTTTAATATTTCAGGGATGGCTTCTTTCGCTGCTTTCCCGGATTCCACCTCATGCAGGACTTCAATGAACCGGTCATCGGGAATCATTGATACATCTGCACCGTCCCGTTGGATCTCTTTGAGTGTCCCGAGAATGGTCCGAGCTGCAAGTGTTGGATTAATACCCTCCGAGACCGACCTCTCGAAAAGCGGGAGACGTTCAGAGAATGCGATCTGCCGTGCCATCCCGTCATCGAGACCCAGTTCTGTGCTGAACCGCCTAGCCCGGGCGGTCAGGAGCTCGGGGAGTGCAATAATGTCCCATACAGACTCTCCCACTATAACCGGAAGCACATCAGTCTCGGGGTACATTCTCGCCGCCCCGGGTAATGGTCGCATGTAAGCGGTATTTCCCTCGGGGAGCATTTTCCTCGTCTCTTCCGGGACTCCGTCGAGGGCAAGGCGGGCTCGTTTTACAACCTGCAGGGCTGCACATTGTGCCTGTTTGGGTGTAGCCGCTACCAGCACTATACAATCATTTTCCGTTGTCCCAAGAGAACGATGGAGAGCATTTACTTCTTCGGTGGTAATACCGTATGCCGGAAGCTCGTCGGTATGGAAAATGCCCCCCACACCACATTTTTTAGCGTAATCCGACATTTCTGTGCCGAGTCTCCGTCCGGGTTGTATCTCGTAGCCGACGAGACCGGAAAACCCGTCAAGACGGACTGCAAGTATTTTTTTTGCCTTTTTAAGGATTGCGGACCCGGTACCGGCGAAGAGGCCTGTCACATCAACCGGGTCAGGTTGCACGGAGGCCCTGCGTGAGACCAGCTTGTCGCGTATCATTATCAGGTTCTGCTGGCGTTCTGCTTCGCGTTTCACAACATCTGCAACAAGGTCAAGTTCCTGCACCCCTTTTACCTCAATCCGTGCGCCGCCTTTGATGGATATATTGACATCCTGACGAATTGTCCCGAGTCCGCGTTTCACCTTGCCGGTTGAACGGAGGACCATACCGAGGTACCCTGCCATCTCCCGGACTTCTTCAGGGGTATGCATACAGGGGGAGGTTGTGATCTCTACCAGCGGGATACCAAGACGGTCGAGCGAAAAGGTCTCACCCTCTACACGCTGTGCTGCCTCCTCCTCAAGACAGAGCGTCTCTATCTTCCCGCCGTTTGGAAGGGTACCGTTTATTGCAATCAATGCCGTGCGCTGGAAACCGCTAGTGTTTGAACCGTCAATGACGAGTTTCCGCATTGTATTTACCTGCTCGATCGGGGTCATACCGAACATCTTTGCGATGGTTAAACTAAGGACGAGGGCTTCCTGGTTGAGTGGCGCCGGGGGCTCCTCGTCGTTTTCAACGAGGCAGGTCGAATCATACGTGTAATACGTGAATTTCCGCTCGCTTTTCATCTCTTCACGGGCTGCATCATCAATTTCCCCCATCTCGCTCTCAGTGGCACGGAGGTAACGGTGATACTCCCCCGAATGCTCCTCGGTCTTCCGGAGCAGGGTGGGGCACCTGCAGAACAGTTTTTCTTTGGTATCGAGCTGCTGGTGGATCTCAATCCCGGCGAGGAGACCGATCTTTTCATAGTCCATGGAGTGACCTCCCCATGCATTCCCCTTTCAGAGAAGTGGAAAGGAGTAAACGTTGTTTTTCCGGGTCTTTTTCATTACCGAGTACCCACATCATCTTTACAAGGGCAACTTCCGGTAATGTATCGGCCCCTTCAATTACCCCGATTTTCAGGAGGTCACGTCCGGTGTCATACACGCGGTCACAGACCCGCCCGTTCAGGCATTGAGAGGTCATCATAATGACGGTCCCTTCATCAGCGAGTAGTTTGAGGTGCGGGATCCATCCGGTGCTTACATGACCGAGGCCGGTACCTGCAAGGACAAGGCCGTGAACATCTCCGGGTCCGGGGAGAGTCGATGGTGGCATACCTGGATAAAAGTAGAGGAGCCTGCAGGACTCATCGAGTGAAGGCCTGATGGCCGGTTCAGAGGAACCCCGTCTTACTGCTTCAGGTGACAGGTCAACATTAAGGGAGGGATAGTCAACAAACCCTAATGGAGGTATACCGATGCTCTGGAATGCATCACGCCGGGATGTATGCATCTTCCTGACTCTTGTCGCCCGGTGGATTGCACAACGGTCATCACTCGTGGTAGCATGCATCACCACTGCCACCTCACCAAGCGGACTAACTGCGGCAGTCGCACTGCATAACGCATTCATGGTATTATCACTGCTCGGCCGGTCAGCGGACCTTTGTGACCCAACAAATATCACCGGCACCGGGGTGTCAACCATGAAGCTGACCGCAGCGGAACTAAATGACATTGTATCGGTACCATGGGTTACAATAACACCCGTGGCCCCGTTATTAATTTCCTTGTGGACTGCCGTTGCAAGTTCCTGCCATATTGCGGGGGTCATATTTTCAGAAAGAATCGTGTACAGCTGCCTCGTCTGGTACCTCGCAATTCCCGAAAGGCCTGGAATTGCCCTTAAAATATCATCCGCATCGAACTGGCTGGTGACCGCACCGGTCCGGTAATCGATCCGGCTGGCGATGGTCCCTCCGGTGGAGATGATGGAAAGGGATGGCAGTGATTCATCCTGAACAGTTGATAGTTCCGGTCTTTTTACGGGTGGTGGTCGTTCCAGGAACCTGCAGGTTGTCCTGCCAACACCTATATTGTAACCGCTGTCGAGTTTGATCACCGCTTTTCCATCCCTGTCTGTAATGTATGTCCCGTTTAGCCGGGAGCCGCCGTAGGTGCATTCCACCCGGTCTCCTGTTTCAAGCTGTTCCATTATTGTGCAAGCCTCCCTGCTTCTGCCAGCATCGTATCAATAGCATGGCTGACGCCGGATTTTTTCGATTCGACATTTTTATGGTCAATGTTCAGTTTATCCCTTGCAAGGGCGATAGCTTCAGCCGTGGCGGAAGGTGCAGGCCCCCCGGGGTGGTCACGCGAGACCACACTGTTTTCGACTGATAACGCTGTAATCACCTGGTTTTGTGTAAGCCCTATTTCGGACAGGGTATTTCCCATAATCTCCTTTGCTGCCTCATCGAGAGCTTTTAATTCAACTGAGCCTTTTTTTACTGCCCTGCCAACGATGCTGTGTGCAGTCCGGAACGGCAGGTTATATTTTCTGACCAGGAGATCGGCCACATCTGTCGCCGTCGAGAGGCCTTTTCCCGCCTCGGTTTTCATCCGGACAGTATCGAACCGGGCGCCAGACAGGATGCCAGGAAGGAGCTGCAGGCTCATACTGGCATCACGGGCGCCCCTCCACAAATGCGGAGTAAGCTCCTGCAGGTCACGGTTATAACTCATAGGCAGGCCCTTGGTAATCACCAGTGCCGATGTGCATGCCCCGGCAACCGAACCTGCCTTTGCTCTCATTATCTCCACGGTATCCGGGTTTTTCTTTTGCGGCATAATTGAACTGGTCGAACAG
This sequence comes from Methanoregulaceae archaeon, assembly GCA_025453715.1. Taxonomy (GTDB): domain Archaea; phylum Halobacteriota; class Methanomicrobia; order Methanomicrobiales; family Methanospirillaceae; genus CAIKOD01. Next base: position 6,444 of record JALOPT010000023.1, read on the forward strand.
AACGAATCTTCAAGAGAGACAAAGCCGGTAAATGAAGAACTCCATAGGACCAGTTCTTCGCATAGCCTGCTGATGGTGGCCATCATAATTGATAGGGCAGAGAGGACCTCAATGGCGAAATCCCTGGCTGCGACGGCGTCCATCGTATTCATGATTATCCCGTCAAACCCAAGCAGCGATGCGGTATAGTCCCTGTCAATCCGGTACCCGGTAGACGCGAAAGCCGCCGCACCCATGGGGGAGAGGTTAACACGGGAATATGCCTGGTTTAACCTGTCAAAATCGCGTGAAAATGCCTGCTCATAGGCAAGTAGGTGGTGTGCCAGGGTTGTTGGCTGGGCGTGCTGGAAGTGGGTAAAACCTGGGATAAATGACTCACGGTGTTGTTGTGCACAACCAAGGAGGACTTCCCGGAGTTTGACGAGCAGACCAAGTTGGAGAATGAGTTCGTCTCTCAGGTGGAGCCTGATACAGGCAGCAACTTCATCGTTCCTGGAGCGTCCGATATGGAGCCTTCCGCCAGCGTCTTCGCCTGCTATTGCGATCAGGACTGACTCGATACCTGCATGGATATCCTCAAAATGTTCTGAAAATGCTTCTTCGGGTACTCCTGTCTTTTGCATCGCCAGCAGCACCTTCATGATAGCTGCGGCATTTTCCCGGTCTATCACACCCTGTCGTTCCAGCATCATGAGGTGTGCAATATCTACAAGCAGATCTGCATCTGCAATACACCGGTCCGCATCCATCGATGAGAGGAACTGGTTAATTTCTCCTGTCCTCTCACCAGAAAGGCGGCCTCGTCTGACTACATCTTCCTGCATCGACCGTAATCACTCCTGCTGATAAATTGGCCGCAGGATGAGATTAAAGCCACGCTTTTCTTGAGGCCAGCTCGATCGCCCGCTGGACTGATTCTTTCGGAATTATCGTGGCTACAGGGATATGGACCAGCTGTTCAATGACGCTACTTACAATAGGGGCACAGACGATTGCAACAGCCCCTTCCCGCTCGGCCCTGACTGCGGCGACGATTGCATCTTCCATTGTATGGACCGGGTATTCACGGATATTGATCCGGTGACCTTCCACATCTGCAGTCCGTTCAACGACAATATCGAGTACCGGGCGTGCAGCGATAAGTCCAATAAATTCCTCCTCATTATGACGGTAATATCGGCGTAATGCACGGACTATTGCCCGTAACGTGGAAAGGTTCGGGGAGCGTTTGCCATGCAGGATTTTATAGAGAGAACTCTGGGCGATGCCACTTTCAAGGGACAGCTCGCGGATAGTAATTCTCAAATCCTTTCGGAGAATATCATTCAGTATCTCGACAAACTCTTCATCTGATAAGAGGGCCGCACGCATGAGCTTGTCAACAGGGTCCATCTGTACCATAGTAGTGATACAATAAGGATAATTGATTATAATAATATTCGTTTTGTGCCAGATTATCCGGACTAATAATATTCTTCTATGGACATTTATAATATTTAAGTTATCCAATAGTAATTTATTATTCCAAAATAAGATACAATTGTATCATTTATTTATCCTTAAGATGAATCTATAAATATCGACAGGTCGACATTCCTGCGTATGAAGAAGATATCTTCCCTCATTGTTGTCTGTATCGCTCTTGCAATGGTACTAATCATCGCAGGATGTATACAACCAACTCCACCGACAAACGTTACTCCACAGGTAACCACTCCTGCCGGAGCTGGTGCTACAGAAGTTAATGTGATGTATGCAGGAGGTGTCGGGCCGATGCCCGTGCTGCTCTCAACGAACCAGGTGGATGGATATATCGCATGGCAACCCTATGTTTCGGTAGCCACAGAATCAGGTATAGGGCAGCTTGTTACCTATACGAAGGATTTCCCCCCGGTACCTGAATGGAACAATCACCCCTGCTGTGTGCTAACCGCAAGAAATGACCTTGTTGCCAGCAACCCTGATTTTGTCAATGCAATGGCTGCCCAGACAATTCTTGCCGACCAGTGGATCACTGATCATCCGGATGAGGCCGCAGCCGACCTGTCGGAATGGCTCATTGGTAATGATACCATCAAGTTTGGAGACCAGTCCGTTCCGGCACTGGCAGTCATGAAGAGTGCGATTCCCTCGGTAAACTACACGACTGAACCGACTCCTGCATGGGTAAACGGGACTAAAAATTTCGTCAATGCCCAGATTAGTCTCGGATATGTAACTGGAAACCTGAAGAACACCAGTGCTGCTGACATGGATGCCACACTCTTCAATTTCAAGCCATACGGTGATGCGAGGAAAATGATCGCTGAAAAGAAGATCGTCACTCCTGCAAAAATGAGTAAACAGGTCGGGATCGGGTACCTCAAAGGCGATATGCACGGTGGATCCCTCATCATTGCGGTCAAGGAATGGCAATATTTCAATGATACTTATGGTATTGCAATCAAGCCAAGAGATCTGACTGCAGCGAGACCGGAAATTTGTGACCTGATCGTAAACGGAGTCCCTGTTGCAGAACTGAAACTTGTCACTGCTGACGCCGGTCCCCAACTGATGCAGATGGAAGCTACTGACATAATCGGAATGGGTTATGCCGGTGTTCCACCAGCTATTGGGTCGATAGACAAAGGCTCACCGATAAAAATTCTCATGCCTATAAACACGGAAGGCTCGGGTCTTGTGGCAACGAAAGGCTCCCCGGCCCATGACTGGGACAGTTTCATCAAGTATGCCGGAGAACGTTCAGCAAGCGGAAAACCGCTGAAGATTGCAGCGCCTGCCAAGGGTTCAATCCAGGATGTAATGTTGCAATACTCCCTGAAATACAGTGGTGTGACAATTAAATTTGTCTGAAACCATTCTTTTTTTCCATTGGTCTGTACAATGACACGGTCATTTCTACATCGATCTGGTTTCCTGACCCCTGTGGCACTGCTACCCTTCAATGAAAATCGGGATTGTGAGACCACTAATGTTCGTCAACAGATTATTGTGAAAGAAGGTTCATCTGGCAACAGGGAGAAATAACACCATGCAGATGCCCCCCGATAACCAGCCATGGTGGCATAGGATCCAATCGAAACCTGTCCTTTTAAAAATTGCACTTCCCATTATCATTATTATCAGCTGGATTGTCCTTTCGGCGCTTATCGATAACGAGTTTATCCTCCCCTCAATTGCATCAGTCCTGCTCGTGCTCTCCAAACCTTTTGCTGATATACTCGGGAGCGGGAGCCTCGTCGGAAATGCACTGGTCAGCCTTGGGAGAGTTCTAATCGGTTTTTTTGTTGCTGCTGTACTTGCTATCCCTCTTGGTATCTCAATGGCCCGGAATAATAAAGTACACGATTTTTTTGATTCCACGATACAGGTATTCCGGCCAATACCCCCACTCGCATGGGTCCCGCTTGCCCTTGCCTGGTTCCGTATAGGCCTTCTTTCCATGGTTTTTATCATTGCAATCGGTGCATTTTTCCCAATCCTTCTCAACACCCTCGATGGTGTAAAAAGTATAAAAAAGACCTGGATTGAAGCCGCTCATACCCTCGGGGCAAAAGAACGGCAGGTCCTTACCAACGTGATCCTTCCTGGTGCAGCACCCACGATATGGACGGGACTCCGGGTAGGGTTTGGCATTGCATGGATGTGTGTGGTTGCTGCCGAAATGATGCCAGGTACAAATTCAGGAATTGGCTATCTCATCATTACGTCCTATAACTGGGGGCAGGTGCAGGTAATCATCGCCGGTATTATCGTTATCGGCATTATTGGGCTTGGAATTGATTATCTTTTCAAAGTCGTTGAGAGAAAGAAATTCATGTGGAGGGAGCTCGACCGATGACACTTATTGTTGAAAACCTCAGCAAGGAATTCGAACAGCGGGATGTCCACTCCCCCGCGCTTGTTTCCATAAATCTCGAAGTCCAGGATAAGGAATTCACCTGTGTGCTGGGGCCGTCAGGGTGTGGTAAGACGACACTGCTCCGCATTATTGCCGGTCTTGAAAAACCCACCTCCGGAAAGGTCATTATCGGTGGAGAAATTGTTACAGAGCCAACCCCGCGGCTGGCTATGATATTCCAGGACTACTCGTTGTTTCCCTGGCGAACCGTGCTTGATAATATCGCATTTGGACTTGAAATGAAAGGGATCGATGAAACGGAACGTCACCGGGTTGCCTCCCATTATCTCGACCTGATCGGGCTGTGCGGGTTTGGAAAAAATTACCCGTATGAACTGTCCGGAGGGATGCGTCAGCGCGTCGCCGTAGCCCGGGCGCTTGCCATAGACCCTTCAGTCCTGCTTATGGATGAACCGTTCGGGGCGCTTGATGCTCAGACCAGGAACATGCTCCAGAAGCAATTACTCGAAATATGGGAAAAAACCCAGAAAACAATCCTATTTGTGACGCATAGCGTGGATGAAGCGGTATTCATGGCTGACAGGATTGTCGTGCTCACCAGCAGGCCTGGAACGGTAAAAGAAGTCGTAAAAATCGATCTACCGCGACCACGTGACCGGACAAGCCTGGACTTTGCCAGTGTACGCCGTTATGTACTGGGCCTGATAGATGAACAGCTCCCTATCCAGTAAGATTTAATAGCAAATATCTCCTTTTTATAAAGAACGAATAGATCAAAGGAGTTCTGAGCTATGGTACGAAAACCGGGAAAAATGTATAGAAATATTTCAAAGAAGGCATATACGCGCCGTAAATACATGGGTGGTGTGCCGGGAAGTAAAATTGTCCAGTTCGAGATGGGGAATCTTTCATCTGAGTTTCCGCTGGAGACACACCTAATCATAAACGAGAGTTGTCAGATCAGGCATACAGCACTTGAAGCGGCCCGTATCGCTATTAACAGGCGCCTGATGAAGGAAGTTGGTAGGATGAACTTCCACTTCAAAATCCGTGTTTACCCACACCACGTGCTGCGTGAAAATAAGCAGGCAACCGGTGCAGGTGCAGACAGGGTATCGGAAGGGATGCGACTTTCGTTCGGAAAAGCAGTTGGCACTGCAGCGCGCGTTGATTCGAAACAGAAAATTTTCACCGTATACACGACACCCCAGTACGTGGACAAGGTGAAGGATGCACTCCGGCACGGTGGCTACAAACTCCCATCACCGACGCATATCATCATCGAACAATAAATGAGCATAGTTGATTTATCAGATTAATAAATTCTTTTTTTAATCCGATTTATGGGATAATTTTTCCTGGACCTGTGGTTTTTGTATCCTGGACGGATTTCATAATCGTTGGACTTTACGGTAGTCAATGTCGCTCAGAACAGTGGATTGGGTAACCAGGTCACCGGTTGATAGAAAAATCCCCCTACACTATGTCTGATTTTTCTGAATCTATTACTTCATCCACAAAGGTCGTCAACTGGCTGAGTACATCAGGGTCTATCCCTTTTTCAACCATGAGAAATATTCCTGATAAATTCTGGATGCGCAATTTATTGGAAATAAAGTGAATAAATTTTGTAATATTATGAGATGGGATGTAAATAAGCATAGAATTGATAGAGTCAAGAAGAAGACAAGCCTTTTTCCCTTCGAGATCTTTAATTGACTCAATAATTGCGATGCCCATATCAGTCAGGTTTCCAGGATTACTGATATACCGGCAGTTTTTCATCCGGGGTATATTTGTGCCCCCTGCATAATTTGTAACAGCGTCGACAAAATAGATCTTTTCATCGGGTATCCCGTGTTTTTCATAATTCTTTTTCAGGATACCCGCAAGCTGGTTTGTAGTGACCACGATGATGTAATAGTCCTTATCAATGGCAGCCCGTATGACTTCGATATTTTTATTCCGTATCCCGGCAGCAGAAGCCAGGACGATGCACAACTCATTTTCCTGCGTGTCCTTCAGGGTGAAAACCATGTAATAATCTCCTACTCCGTAAGGAACTTTTTCGAAGCAGGTGACAGTTCACCAAAACCATCAACAATTGTCTTGTTAAGGTCGCGGAGATTCTCCTGTATCTGTTCCATGTTCTTTGACTGGAGCATCAGTTGTGAAACAATTTCATCCTCGCTGAAATCCCCGTTCTTAATGCCCTCTCCAAGCAGGGCAATATTCTGCCCGACTACTTCAACCGGGTTTTTCAGACGCATTGCTGCCTCCTTGATGTAGCCTATGTAACGCTCGTTTATCTCTTTTAATCGCACTTCTGCCAATTTACGTTCAGTAATATCCATAAAACTTTCAAGGAGATGTTCCCTGCCGTCCAGGTATATCGGCGTAACGGTTTTAATTATCGGGACCTTTTCACCTTTTGCCGTCAGGAGGACCCGTTCAGCATTATCAACTTCATTACCAAGGTCTGTTATGGGGCATTTTCCGGTATCTGCCGGACAAATAAAATGGTGGCACACCTTACCGACGATCTCTTCAGTGGGTAACCCGATAAGCCTGATTGCAACAGGGTTAGCTTCAACGATGTTATGGGTAACCGGGTCAACAATTACAATTCCGGTTTGTATCGAATCGAAAATGACTTTTAGTTTTCCTTCACTCTCTGAAAGAAGCTCTTTTTCCCGGACCAGCTGTTTACGGGCCCCTTCAAGTTCTTCTGACAGGATGGCGACCAGAAGCGTGACAATCACAAACATTGCCCCTCTCAGGGCTGGTGCCCAGATTGACTCTCCGGCAATAAAATAACCGACTGCGATATGTGTAATGGCAAGAATAACCGCAAGGACAACTGCTTTTTTCTGGTACCATATCGCTGCAAGAACCAGCAGGACGTAAAAGAAATGAGTATAACCGATAGAAACCCCTAGATACAGATGCATCAGGATTTCAAGGCTGATACAGATAACCGCCAGTATGATGAGCGTGAGAATTTTCATCCTCTCCTCACTGAATGAAGTTGAAAAACGGGCCATTAATCTCTCTCCCTGGTTCCTCTTTAATTTTTCAAGGCTTAACTTTTTTCTGATGCACGAATACACCATGTTATTGCTGTTTTTAGTTTATTTGCAACGATATGTTAGCATAAAGTACTGACTCGTCGAGCGTAACTTAATTCTACCGTTACTGCTATCAGGTCAAAGGAAAATTCAGAGACATCTAGACACCTTTGTTTATTAAAAAACGTAAGAAAAATTTTACAGGTATCTTATTACAGCCAATGCTGGAGATTTGTCCGGATAAAAAAATCCATGGCAATATCATCGATATTGATGATAAGGGATCCGAAAGTAAAAATCCGAAGTTGCAAAAAAGCACGGAATCATTTCCATTATTAAACAGACCTCCCCGTTTTCCTATGAAAATGGCATGAATCGGGTTCCAATGCGCCATTCTATCTTCCGGAATTCATAAACTAGTTATTTAAGGATAACGAATATGCTTTATATAATCAGGTAAGCGAGGAAAGAAGCTAAAAGGGGAATTTCGATGATATCTGTTTTGCTCGTGGATGATGATCCTGCCCTGTTGGAAATTACCCGTATCTATCTATCCCGAAATAAGGAAATGGTAATAGATACGGCACAGTCTGCGGGAGAAGCGCTTGAAAAACTGAAGACTGAGACATATGATGCGATTGTTTCTGATTAC
>JALOPT010000162.1 GCA_025453715.1 Methanoregulaceae archaeon
TTCGTCAGCGGAACTGCGATCACCAGTGACATTTACATCCGGATAACGGGTACACACTTCATCGCGAAGTCCATGCAACCATAGCTCGTCCCCATCGGCAATAACACTCACAGTGGAGTCCGAAAAAAGGGAACCCCAGTTTTTCTCAAGCCTGGCATCTACGAGGCTCATGAGTGCATCTCCGGTGAGATACAGGTTACAGCCATTATTGGTATCCGTTATCTTTGCATGTCCACTCTTTTCGGGAAAACATTCTTTGATCCATTTGAGCCGTTCGGGAGATACTTCCCCGCAGAACAGGAAGTAAGAGGAGGTCATCGACAACAATCCTCTTCTTCTGGCAAAAAATTCAATAAATACATCTCATACCCCGAACCCTATTAATTTCATGAGAACTACAACGGCTCCCGATACCCACGCGGCAAAAATAATTGAGCCAATACACATCCCGACGAAAAACCAGGCCGCTTTGTAATTTCCTTCTGATGCCATTACGGTCTGTCTGATAGGACAACCCCCCAGGTACACACAGATTAACCCGATGAACAAACCCGGGATTATTGCAAACAGGAAATATGCAGCGGGACTTAAGCCCCCGGGGGCACCGGGGATCGCTGTGAACAGTCCGTTTGTGTTCGCCCATAAAAATCCCTCCATGGCACTCGGGATAATGAACCAGAAGAGGAGGTACCCGGCAAACGATGCGAGAATCAGTGTAATATACCCTGAAAGGAGTCGTGTGTGCCTGAAAAGGTAAAAGTCACGGAACCCGCCAATCGAACAATACCCGGACCTCTGGGCTAAATATCCAATGAGGAGCCCGAGCATAAGCGTTACGACGGGGACCGCATAGATGGCGATATCCTTTGGAAGTATTCCAACCGCGACCATTATGCCTCCTCCCGTTCTGCCCATTTTAACATGATATATGCCCCGACGATAACACCAGCGGCCATAGAAATAATGAAGGCAAGAGCGCTCAGGTCACCATATCCGGTCCGTAGTGCTGCCCGGTACGGGCACCCGCCAAAGATCATGGCAAGTTGTAAGACAATTACCCCGGCAAGGAAATAGATGGCATACTCTAAGTTCGTCCCTTTCCGGATTTTATGTTCCTTTGATTTTTTTGCTGCAATATAACCCCCTATAAGAACACCGACAATACTCATCACTGGCAGGACCGCATTTGCGGAAATGGGGGCAAGGGCAAGGTGGGTACCTGCAACAATATTGGTAAGCCCGTTCACGAGGTCACGGGTATGGCAGGCAACACAAAAACCATAGGCGACGGGTCCACCGGCGCTGATGAGGAGGGCCTGGGTAAAAGCAGCGAGAATACCGATAAGGGCACCAAGAAACGCGGGGTGTCTCATCCAGTCCCGATGAGACTGCCCTGTATGCTCACTTCCAGATTGATCTGACATGTGTGTATACATTCATTCCTGATGGTATAACTTTTTTTGAAATGTTTTCCATATTGGATTTTCATCATTTTGACGCTGTAAATTATTTAACCCAAATTTTGTACCGGAGAAATGCTAAAAAATATCGAGATTTACGGCGATATTTACCGTAATGGACAGGTAAAAGGGTTTTTATTCCCACACGCATCCGCACCCGCTGCGATGAGGTAAGGAGCGAACACGGTCTTTTTTTTAACAAGGCATGCATTACAAAGGAGGACAACGCCCAGTTCCTGGTGATTCACCTTCGTGAAAGAAGTACCTGATTCATCACAAACTGCACACTTCATTTGCGGACCGCCTTCCGGACTGCCGCAACCAGTATCTCGATCTCATCGAACCTCGGGTCCGCCATCCCGTTCTTTTCAATCCCTTCTGCTGTCGCGATGATATGTATATGAGGGGTGATGCACATGCTTTTCAGTTTCTTCGCTGCACAATGGTCCTTACAGCCGTCAAGGACCAGCACCTTCCCACCGTTGATCACGTTCTCCATGTCATGCGTGGACTGTTTTGCATGAAGGTGCCCTTCGAACAAATCCGGTTCCCGCTGCACAAGAACTGCTGCCACCTGGGAAGTAAGTTTTCCGGTATTGGAGATCCCCGAACAGGTAACGAGGACCAATGAATCGTTGTCATCAGGAATTAGTCTCACCCTGTGTCATGGTGTTACCCTCGTCAACATTTACATTCCAACTCGGATTTCAAGTGGATGACCGTTTTACTGCCCTTACTTTCACGCTTCGTATCGATCCCTCAATCTTCGGGAACAGCGGATCGGTAGCGGAAAGGTCAAATGGCACTCGTACCTCCTCAAGTACTGCCACATCGGTTAAATTAGCTTTTAATATCAGGTCAAGATACGCATCCTTCATTATCGCACCCGCGACACAGCTCGTATAGGCTTCAACCGAAGTTCGTACTGACTCCGGGAGTGGTTGGTCGAGGACAATATCGGAGACCATGAGCAGTCCTCCTGGCTTTAGTACGCGGTATGCCTCCCGGAAAACTCTCGCCTTATCAGGAGAGAGATTGATAACGCAATTCGAGATTATGAGATCGACGGAGTTATCAGCAACCGGAAGTGCTTCAATCTCCCCGAGCCGGAACTCGACATTGGTTACCCCGGCTTTCTTTGCATTTTCCCGTGCCTTTGCGAGCATTTCGGGAGTCATATCGACCCCGATAACCAATCCGGTCTTTCCGACCTTGCGGGCCGCAAGGAAACAATCAAACCCGGCACCGGAACCCAGGTCAAGTACTGTGTCCCCTTCGTGAATCGCAGCATGGGCAAGCGGGTTTCCGCAACCAAGTCCGAGATTTGCGCCATCCGGGACCGCATTCATTTCTTCTGCCGAATACCCGGCTTTCCCGCTCGTTTCTTCTGCTGTTGTGGTGCCGCCGCAGCAGGAGGATGATGGGCCACAGCAACCGCAGCCCTGCTCCGCCACCTTTGCGTAGCCCTTTCGTACATTTTTCCGAATTTCGTGTTCGTCAGTCATGATTTCACCTGGTATGTACTCATTATTATTTCGTCAGTTGTTGTCATATTGTTCAATCCATCCTCGTTTTCTTCTCTTCCGCTGCCGTTGCGGCACTTCGTGCCTTCAGCTCTTCGATCATATCGAGTGCTCGTTGTTTCGCGGCCCGTTCCTTGTCATCCTGCGGTTCAGACCACGGCTGCACGACCTTCCAGGTAATCTTCCCGCTCAACGGAGGTTCAGGCCATGCCCCGGGATCGCAGAGGGCCTGGCCTTTGAAATCAACCGGTTTCTCCTGGTAACAGGACCACACGGCCTTCCTAATTACTTCTTCTGTCTGGAACTGGCAGTCAACAAGTGTCAGCTGGTCACGGAACCGCTGGATGAATTCCATCGGAACATTATACAGGACTGCGGTAAGTCCCGTAGTCCCGATAATTCGTTTCTTTTCATCGACCCCGTTCCGGAACAATGCCTTGATTGCATCTCCTGTCTTGTGTCCTTCGGACTCGGGGCCTCCAAGGATGAGGAACCTGATATTCGGGTTCGCGACGACATTACAGATGACCTTCTCGATACCAATATTTGCCGTCTGCAAGGTCCCGGAAAGGGCAGCCCCGCTCTCCACTCCTGTCCGTACAAGGCGTTCAATTTCAGGCGGGATCTCTTCGGCATCGGTAGTCAGGATGATGATTACCGCTACCGGGGAGTAGTCGTTGCCTCTCAGGTAACGCCCCTCTTCGGGAGGATAGGCCTCATGAGGGGATACTTTGAGCATGACCATTTACACCGTTCCTGCCTGCTTTTTCCGGAACTCTTGCAGTATCTGGTCCATCTCATCACTGAATTTTTCAAGTCCTGCTGCAGCCAGCGCTTCTCCTGGAATGCTGTGGAGCAGTTGCCGGACATGAAGGGCACCTGACACTTCTTTGTCACAGGTCTTCCCGAACCGCGGGGCTACACAGTGATGGCAAATCCGTAGCCCGAAATGCCGTAGCGTTTCAGCGGAGAGCGGCATCCCCACACATTCAGAAGCAGTTCCCCTTGTAGAACCGCACGGAGCTTCCCGTAGTATCTCTATCCCGGTGATCGTTCCGTTTTCCACGTCGGTCACAAAACCGGGAAGTCCGAACTTCTCGGCATAGAGGTCGATCTCTTTGCACCCGGTTGTTGGTGGGCCGAGGCAACATGGGGGTTGATCTCTATCGCCTGGCGGACGAGACCGGGACCGGGGGTGATACCGAGCACTACCGGTATTCCCTGTTCGACAATGGCAAGGATGACATCCGGATGCCGGGCATAGGAGATACAGAGGTCACATGGTGGCAGGTCTATCTCGACATCCTCCATGATCGGGGATCCTGAGTATGGAACCGTGACCCACCGGCAGGTGAACTGCCGGCCGATATTCTCAAATGCCCGCTTCCCGAATAACCCGTCGCTGATGATGTTTATCTGCATAGGCTCTCCTTTACCACCTTCATGCCGGAGACCCCGCCATTTTTTCAAACTCTTTAATCCGGCGTCTCCTTCTCAATGACAGCCAAACAATTCCCAGCATGACCGGGATCTCGATTAGAGGACCGACAACCGTGGAGACCGCAACCATCGGCATCGCTGCAAATGCTGTCAGTGCGATGGCAATCGCCAGCTCGAAGTTCCTGCCGGTGCAGTGGAAACCCATCGTTGCCGAATCTTCGTAATTGTACCCCATACGCCTCGTCGTATAGTAGACAATATGGAACAGCAGGAAGAAGAACAGGACAATGGGGACCGCCATCTGCCAGATTAAGCTCGGGTTATCGATAATCACCTCGCCTTTCAGGGCGAACATGACAACCATGGTGAACAGTAATGCGAGCAGCTGGAGGACATTGAAGCGTGGTATCAGTTTAGTGTTCAGCCATTCCACACCTTTCCGTTTGATTACCTCCCTGCGTGTAATAACCCCTAAAAGCAAGGGCAGACCGAGATAGAGAAGGACACTCTGGGCAATAAGGACGAAATCTATGGCAATGTACGTGCCTACCAGGAGAGCGATGAAGAAGGGTGTTGTAAAAATCTGGATAATGGAATTCCATGCCATGAGTACGATCCCGAGGGGGCCGTTACCTTTGGCAAGGTCCGTCCAGACCAGCACCATCGCAATGCATGGTGCGACACCGAGCAGGATAAGGCCGGTCCACAGGGAACTGGCGGTTTCAGCCGTGATCCAACCCCTGCCCAGCAGTATCTGCTCAAAGAATACCCATCCGATGAAATAGAGCAGGAAGGGGTTGACAACATAATTGAAAAAAACAATGATGGCGACCTGTTTCTTACTCTTGAAGGCATCTTTAAGTTCTCCCAGCTCGATCTTCGTCATCGCCGGGTAGATCATCAAAAATAATCCAATCGGGATGCCGATCGCAAGGTGCTGGCTGAATTCCGGGAAGTACTTCCCGATTGCTAATCCGGTTACAATGCAGAGAAAAATCCAGAGGGCCAGGAGTTTTTCAACCCAGCCTAATCCACCTGTACGTTCTGTCATTGCGATATTCCCTCATCCCATCGTATCAGAATTTCATCCTTTGTGATCCCCGTTTATCACCATGGGATTTTCAGCAGCTTCCCCCGCAACTGTCCCCGCAGCCGCAGCCACCCTGTCCGGGTTTCTTACCGTTTCTTTCCAGTTTTTCCGTTCTTCCGGAACCTTCCCAGGCTGCTGATACGACTATTTCAATATCGGCATCTGTGTAGTCCCGGGACCCGGCTTTCACAATACCAAGTTCTGTCACGATGATATGCTGTCCTGGGATTATTCCCTGCTCTGCTGCGATCTTTTTCGCACACAACATCGGGCAGCCATCGAGTATGACCACTTCGTCTGCCTTCTTTGCGTTTGCACGTAGCCCTTCGGCACCGATTGCCAGCAGAGCTACACAGGCGATATTCCCGTATCCTTCCTCGGTTAACTGGATTGCTGCAAGGTTTGTGAGCTGCCCGGTGTTTGCCTGCCCGGCACAGGGAAAGATAATCCGTATCGGCCCGGCTGGTCCCGTGGTACTGCTGCATGTGCAGGTGGGCTGTTGTGCCATTTCACGTACCTCCAGCCAGGAACTTTTTAATCTCCGGGACATCCGCAACCCTGCCGGAGATTTTCAGGTCTCCGTCGATAATGATTGCCGGCAACATCATTACGCCCCGTTCCATGATCTGGGCGATATCGTCCACTTTTACAATATCCCCTGTAATGCCGAGCTGTTTGACCGCTGCTTCAACATTGCTCATCTGCCTCTTGCAGTTTGCGCAGCCGGTCCCGAGTACTTCAATGGTTACCATGATTCTGACCTTGTTGTTGACATTGTCCTATGATTTTAGTTTTCCGTAGAGTTCGGTCAGGCGAGTCCGATACATCTCCCTGATTACCGGCTCATCCGCACCCAGCGGCTTAACCGGAACAAGGTCCATTATTTCACCTGGTGACAGGCCTGATTTTTCCATCGTTGCGATTGAACCTGTCGCCATCTGCCGGACGGCATCTGCTGCATCAGCAGCTGATAGCCCGAAGGACTCTGCGATCTGCTGGAGTTCGTAAAGCTGGAACCAGAGGTAAGTCGGGCCCATTGCCGAAATCACGGCATACGCTTCGAGTTGAGACTCGGATACTTCCGGGCAGGATCCGAACGAGGCAAACAGCGTGGACAGTGCCATTTTCTTGTCCGCTGGCATGGAGTCCGGATATGTAACAGGGTTGAACCCTTCCCCGATCACGGCAGGGGCGTTGGGGATCATCCGCACAACAAGCGGGTGTCCGCCGAGCATCTGGCTGATTTTTGCAGCGCTGATTTTCGGCATCAGCGAAACAACGATGGTATCCTTTCGGATGTTTGAGAGTAGCGGTGGGATTACTCCTCCTGCAACGGGAGGATGAAGGGCCAGGAAGACAAGGGCCTGGGCAGCTGCTTCTCCATTGCCATTCGTGATACAGCGAATGCCGGGGAAGGTCGCCTGGAGTTTGCTGAGTACCTCTGCATTTGTATCACTAACCACGACATGATTTGGCAGTTTTCCGAAACGGGCAAGTGCAGCGAGCATGATACGGGTGATTCGCCCCCCGCCGATACATCCGATTGATGGTGAATCCATGTTGTCCTCTCCTCGTAACCAGATTCTGTTGCGTCGGATCCATTGAAGAACCGAAGCTCAATCCGGACAAATGTTTCTAATTTATTTGAAATATCAGGGGTGATACCAGATAAAGATATCTATTTCATATTAAATTGAATTTCAATAAAAAAAGGTGGGCCTGGGAATTAATCCCCCGAATTATCAGTTTAACCTTAAAAAAGCTGGGGACAATCTCCACCAGATTATCTTTTCTTCCGGTTGGCGTGATATTCCCGCATGATTGCTTCAGTGTATGCTTCCTGGACACCTGGTGGAATATAATTATAGATCTTCACCTGTTTCATCAACGCCTCACAGACATCACCTTCATCCGTTAAGCCGAGTTCCTTCACCTCGCTAATGCTTTCATCCAGCATCGTGATACCGGTGGGAATCCCGTTCACGTCAATCTGCCTGATCCTTCGGAGTGCATCAGCCGCACAGCATGGTTTTTCTGCCAGTGTAACCACCTTTCAATTCGCCATATTAACCAAGTATCACGTTAAAGAGCAGCCCGGTAATGGTTATCGCTGCAAACATAATTCCTGCAAAGACCGC
>JALOPT010000163.1 GCA_025453715.1 Methanoregulaceae archaeon
TCATCACCAACATAACGGTTAATGAGTGTAATATGAGATTTAAAGATGGATCTTTCTACCAGATCCCGCGATTCCTGGTCTTCCCATGCTTCACCAACAATCAAAAGACGTGTTTCATAAATCAAATGTTCAGGTAATTTTTCAAAAGCCTCGATTAGATATTTAACACCTTTATAAGGACGTAACAGGCCAAAAAAGAGAATAACATTGGTTTCCCGGATTTTAAGCTGGTCTTTTACAAATTGCCGGTCCCTCTTATTATACTGGTCATAAATACCATGGGGTATTACCCGGATTTTATCCAAAGAGATGCCATAATGCGAGCTGATTAACTGGCGATCATTCTCCGAATGCACGACGTTACAGGTTGCAAGGCGCCGGATCATTGAACCCATGATTTTCGAATATACTCTCAGTAAGATAAACGCATTCTCCATCGGGTCGATAATTTCATGAAATTCAATCACTATCGGCCGTTTCTTTAGATTAAGGACGGATATTGCGAGGTACATATGAGCAACACTCGATGTCCACCACTGGAGGATAATCACATCACCTTTCCATGCCTCTGCCGATCCTCGTAACCATGTCAGGGGATTATACCAGTCAAGCAATTCTATCGCGTGGACTTCTTCCCTGTATGAATATTCCGTAAGGTCTGCGCCTACCCTCTTCCATCCCGGAAAAAGAATTTTAGGAAGCATATTCCTGAATAGCAGAACTGTTACATTCCCGTAATCTGCCAGAGAATTTGAAAGCCGGAGTGTAAAATAGCTGATACCGGAAAGAAACCTCTGCGATGGGCCGATAATCACGACGGATAACCGGTTGAAATTACTATCAGGGGTCATATCATCAGTTAAATTAATAGTGTAAAATTCGGATCCCGTACTTATTTCTCATTCCTGTTCTGAAATACCTGAATAATAGTCTTATTCTATTAATTTATAGCAATATGCCTATTATAGGGCCTGATCCTCCGATATTAAACACAAGTCCCGGTATTCATCCCGGAAAAAGACGCGATGTGATGGAGAATTTTTCATCTATCTCCCGTACGGGCACCAGTGAGAGATTTTTCCGAGGATTGCGACGCCGGATGTAGAGGGGCCGGTAAAAAGCAGTTCCCTGCCAATGTATTCGGATTTTAGCAGCCTGGCACCCTCATCTGATTCAAGGCCATCCCCGTTGACGAGGACGACTTCTGCATCTTCGATCCGGTCTACCAGAAGTGGACTTAATTCCTTTTCCAGCCTTGATGAGTAACCGATAAGATGGACCTTACGTCCATTGATCTTCCCTTTCAGCTCATTGAGGCAGGCATTATGACATTCGGGCTGACAGGAATGGAGTACCCGGTTGAGACAGAGAAAACCGGTAACAGCATTAACTATCACGCATGCAGCTGCTCTTAACCGGGGGCTTTCAAATCTTGCCCCGAACATGAATGATAGTTTCGTGGTCACCCGCGTCGGGTCGCTGGTGATAAATTCTGCTGATTTTCCACCGAATGTTGCAACCATGCATACACCATGTTCATATGGGCATTTCGTGCAATCGGGATGAACATTAAGATATACAGCCCCATCTTCGCAACCTGAACCCTGGATACGCTCTTCCAGAAGGTGAACTGATTCTTCAATAACACTCATTTATTCCCCAGCCCCAAATTTTGATGAGGTCCCGCTGAGTTGTTAATAGCAGGCAAACCGGACTTAGTAAGTACAACTCTTGCCGGGGATCCATCCAGCCCGCGAAGACGCAGGGGCAGGGCGACCATCATGTAATCGCCTTCAGGGACACCAGCAAGATCAAGGAATTCAATAACCACGATCCCCTTTCCCAGGAGCTCGCGATGAACATCCCCATTCCCGTGAAACCGTTCAATGGAGGGTGAATCGATGCCAACGGCGATGATTCCTCCTCCCGTGAGAACTTTTGCGGCTGTAATACCAAGACTGATGTAGTCTGGATCGAACCGCCCGTTAAAATTACACCCGGTTTTTAACAATATCCGGGTAGCACCAGCTATCCTGCCTTTAAGATGGCCCTCCATGATTTCCCCACCTGCACCGGTGACCTCAATCACCCTGCACGGCCCGATTAGCGCAGATATGGGTATACGGTCGATACTCTCTTCATTTTTCAGGTAGTGGGAGGGTGCATCGATATGTGTTCCTGAATGGGTACTCATCTGAATTGCTGTCAGAAGGTATTGCCCGCAATCCTCCCGGGAAAACCGGGGTTCGAAATCCCCCGGGTATACCGGGGTCTCTTCAGACAATGCATGGGTCACATCGTAGTAGTCACTCATTTTACAGGTTCCTGCCAGCCATGGCAACCTAATAACGGGACAAATACCACCCCGCCGAAATTCTCGCGGCTGATCCGGCCACCCTGCTTTGTTATCCTGACCAGCTGCTGCAGGTCTCTTGATCCAACCGGTGCGACCAGCCTGCCTTCGTCTGCCAGCTGATCTATAAGCGGTGCTGGTATATCCGGTGATGCCGCAGTGATAATAATGCCATCATACGGGGCATCCGGCAGATAACCCAGTGTACCATCCCCAATTACCACCTTTACATTAACAATCCCAAGCCGTTGCATCAGGTCCCTGGCTTTCCCTCCGATTTCCGGCAGCCTTTCGATGGTCAATACGGTCCGGGCAAGCTTTGAAAGGATAGCGGCCTGGTAACCGCTCCCGGTCCCGATCTCCAGCACCTTGTCACTTTGTTTTAATTCGAGAAGCGCAGTCATCAGACCGACGATATACGGCTGGGATATCGTCTGTCCGCTGCCAATCGGAAGCGGGCGGTCTTGATATGCAGCAGACTGAAAATCTGCGGGGATAAAAACGTGACGGGGTATTTCCCGCATGGCATCAAGTACCTTCCGGTCTTCCACACCCCGGGCTTCGATCTGGTCCCGGACCATTCGCAGTCGTTCTTCTGCCCGCGGGTCAACCTGAATCGTTAAACCCCCCTTCCAATTCATCCCTCAGGGATTAGAACCCGGCCTTTTCTGCGACATCAATGGCCGCATCGATCTGTTTCTGGAGTGCGTCAGGCAGCCCGGCTATCTTGACATCGAGGAAACCCCTGATGATCGTGGCGGTTGCAGATTCCTCGTCAAGTCCCCTGGACATCAGGTACTCGATCTCATCCCTCGCAATTTTTCCAACCGCAGCCTCGTGTGACAGCTCTGTCCCGACCACGTTACCCTCTATCTCAGGTATTGCGTAAATTGTCCCGTCTTTCAGGATCAGCCCTTTACATTCGAGGTGACCCTTGGTCCCCTCGGTTTTCCCAAGGATGTGTCCACGTGATATAATTGTGCCACCCTTGGTGATCGCCCTTGTGACCAGTTCAGCGCTTGCACCCTTCGCTCCAAGAACTGCACGGGAACCAAGGTCGAGGTGTGACCCCGGGGTCGCGATAACGACACTGCTAAACCTTGCGACAGAATTCTCCCCGGCCAGGTGAGCGGTCGGGTACATCTGGATTTTATGGACCGGTTTCATGCATACGTAATTAGACAGGAAGACCCCGTTTTCCTCTACTTTTGCAGCGCTCCGGGGAAATACATCAATATCTTCTCCCCAGGTATGGATCATGGTAAAACTGATCTTTGCGTTTTTACCCACGTAAAATTCGCTGATCCCATAATGTGCTCCTCCTTTTCCCACGTGCTGACCACTTGCACAGCCTGATACGATATGTAATTCGGAGCCTTCTTCTGCAATGATAATATTGTGGACATGCTGGATTTTGTCCCGTCCGAGATAAAGGCAGGCCTGAACGGGGAGAATATTTTTACTGCCTTTGCGGGCGATAATTACGTACCCTTTAGGATCAGCGGCTTCTGCAACATATTGTGTATATTCATCTTTTTCTTTTGGGACCAGGTTCCAGATATACTCCTTTATCCAGTCATACTTCTTCAGGGCGTTACCGATAGAGAGGACTTCAATACCCTCTTCCCTGCAGCTTTCCTGCACAACGTCCTGGTTCATCTGGATGTAACTGCCACACCTGTTGCCCATGTGAAGGTCAATTCCTGACTGGGCCAGGCGTTCCCTGTCTTCCGCTGAAAGACC
>JALOPT010000164.1 GCA_025453715.1 Methanoregulaceae archaeon
AATGGTGGGAGTGGCAACACCATCAGCGGTAATTCCTGCATTGCGTAAAAGTGAAAAGGCAATCGCCGGACGGTGGTGAGGAACAATAACCCCTCACCGGCCGAAACAACGAACACTAAATTTTTTTATCCTGTTTTACCCACCTCCTTCCTGATAGAATTCTCTGGATAGGGGTGCCTCCCCTTTTCTCCACAAATCGCTACCAGACCTGAGGCATAGGGTTAGTTCAGGATCAAAATCTTCATCCTTATGGATCCGGATACATTTTTCTTGGTTCATCAGATATGTTTCCACAATTTCTGGTTTGACGGAATTTTAACAAGAGTTGGATGTAAAGAACGGTATAATAGTGTTATATATAAAAATGTCCGATGGAATATTTCCCTGCTCTTGATATTTCAGGGGATAGTCACCTTTCAGCGACTAATTTCTTGTTTTATTGAACGCCCTCCTTTGCGCCAGCTCTGCCCCATTTGGGGGCGGTGGTGCATGTAATTCATCTGTATTACCGGTATACCTGATCCCTGGTTATACAATGCCATCGCAACCGGGGCGCCATAGTGGCGGGGCAAAGCCACTGGAGCGTCTCGCGTTTTTGGTCCTTTAAACAGGAACACTTTTTCCAATCTGAATTTTTAAAACACTATTTTGATTATATTTTCTCTCGTTATTTCCTTTACGGGCTGGTAGTTAAAATGGCACTATACCGGCTCTGGAGAATTTCTTTTCTATTGATATGAAATTCAAGATGCTGGTATGAATGAAGGAGGGGACATGAGCCTGTCCCCCCATACCGCCCCTGCGCTGAGCGATGATAACGTAGCACCTGTTCGGGAGTTATCGCGTTGGGGGAGCCACAGCGGCGGGGGTGAAACCCCCTCTGAGCGTTCAGCTTGGAATTGAGCATTTCTCCAGAGCAACTATACCCATATTTTATATCCTTTTCCTGGTGTTGCCTGCTCTCTCTGCTATCCAGGATGGTCCGGCGTAACCCCATTGATTCAAACTGTGTTTTTGTTGTATAATGAGAAAGATTTTAAAAAACCGTGCTGGTACTCGAGAATTTCCGTCATTGTGAAAGATTTTTATGAGTTCCTGATTTTTGATGCCGGAACCACGAAATTGTTTCTGCAAGTCCCTTTTCAAGGGAATAGGATGTCTCGTATCCCAAAATCTTTTTCGCAGCAGTGATATCGGAAACGGAATTGCGGATATCCCCGGATCTGGGCTCCTCATATATCGGGGGGATCCTGACGTGCATGATCTCTCCGATGGTACTTGCAAGCGTATTGAGATCGATACTTTTCCCGCTTCCGATATTGAATGTGCCCGTTACGGAGCTCTGCATAGCAAGCATATTTGCCCGCACAACATCTTTTACATACACAAAATCCCGTGACTGCAGTCCGTCTCCGTAAATTATAGGGGGCTTTGTATCAAGAAACCGGGTAATAAATTTCGGGATTACTGCTGCATATTCCGAATTGGGATCCTGGCGTGGACCAAAAACATTAAAGTAGCGCAAAGAGACGGTCTTCACACCGAATAATTCTGAAAATACTGTGCAATAGTACTCCCCGGCCAGTTTGGAAACTGCATATGGTGAGAGGGGCACTGGAGGCATGACCTCACGCTTCGGGAGTGTCGGCTCATCCCCGTAGATTGCTGACGATGAAGCAAAAACGACTTTTCTCACTCCGCAATCCCGTGCAGCAAGAAGTACGTTTAAGGTACCGGAAAGGTTGGTCTCATGAGTAGCAACAGGATCACTTACCGACCGTGCCACAGAAGCGATCGCACCGAGGTGAAATATCCCCTCAGCCCCCTGGAATGCATCCCTGAGTACAGGGAGATCGGTAATACTTCCCTGAATCGCGGTAATACTGTCCCCGAAAAGGCTCAGGTTTTCCCGTTTCCCACTTGAAAAATTATCGATAACGACGACTTCATGCGACCCGGCAATCGCTTCAATCATGTGGGATCCGATAAATCCGGCTCCCCCGGTGACAATATACTTCATGATAGTACCCGAACTAAATTATGCATATAAAAAGCACAAAGCTTACTCCGGATTTTGTTTGATGTATGAAATCTTAAATTATCGGTAATTACGGTGACAATCAGTATTTAAAAGGGATTTTTAAATTTCATTACTGTTCAAAAGAAATCTTATAATCTCGATAGTAATCCGGCACGTTTCTTCATAAAGTCCTTGGTTGGAAGGGGACATCTAACCAAACGGTTATATCCGATATCTTTTTTGTTCTCACCTTGGACTCGCAACGGGATCTCAATTTATAAAATATCAATGAGAAGCATTTATGTAATTCATTGATGTATTGTATCAATACTGATATATAATATAATACATCTTCGAAGTTTACAAGGAGGTAAAAGTCGTGGAATATGGTATATCCCATCCCTCAAGGTCAAGATCAGAGACTGCGGAGTTGGAATCTGCACACTCAAGTATCATTGGCGTGCTCCTGCTCATTACGCTGGTTATGGTTATGGGAGGTATTGTCAGTCTGATGTTTTCTTCACAACCTGTACCTGACAAGGTTCCTATTGCGTATCTGAGTGTTTCAAAAACCAACGACAGGGTTGAACTCATGAATAAAGCCGGAGACACACTCACAAGCAGTTCTGTTGCAATAGTTGTTGATGGAATAGACAGGACCAGAGAATTCAGGGCACCAGAAAATACTCCGGATTGGAAGACATTACCTGCCGGTGAACGCATTTACTTCGACAGCCCTCAGGAACCAAAATCTGTCCAGGTCGTATATGTCAGCAATTCCGGGCAATACCTCCTTGCTTCTTTGGGACCGGCACCTGGTACTTCAATGACACCAATAACAACCGTGACTTCTCCCTTGCCGGTTCCCACAATTCCTGTTCCAGCCTTCCCGACGGTAACGCATATAACCCCGAATTCGGGATACAATGGCACAAATATTACCACCATAACCATGACCGGGACTTCGTTTCTCAGTGGCGCCACGGTTATGCTGAACGGAACGGGATTTTCAGATATTTCCGCGATAAATGTGACCATTGTCAGCCCGGTACAGATCTTATGCTCGTTCAACCTCACGGGTGTACCAGAGGGTTTCCGTAATGTTGTGGTCACGAATAGTGACGGTAACCAGGGAGTGCTTTTTGGAGGGTTCAGAGTTGATGGAGCAGAATCCCGCCCCGTTGTTAATTTTGTAGCAACCCCAGGAACAGGAACTGCCCCGCTTTTTGTCCAGTTTAACGATTCTTCAAAGGGCTCAACGTCATCATGGGGATGGTCGTTTGGTGATGGGGAGACTTCGGATAGTCAGAACACTTCGCACCGCTATGTCCGTCCAGGTAACTACAGTGTAAACTTCACAGCGATCCCGGTCAATGGGAGTACCAGGGAAATCAAAACCCAATATATTATTGTTAAACCCCCAAAACCCGTAGCGAACTTTACCAGTAATGTTACGCAGATACCCGTGAATGGATTTGTTCAATTCTCCGATACCAGCAAGAATACCCCGACAAGCTGGAAATGGACATTTGGTGATGATCTGTTTTATGATACGCATCAGCATCCTGTTCATCAATATATAAATCCGGGTATTTTCACTGTACATCTGACCGTGACGAATGCCGAGGGGAGTGACAGCATAATCAAAACACACTATATTCAGGTTATGAATGTCAATCACGCTCCCGTTCTTGCTCAAATCACCAATAAGACAACAACCATTGGTATACCCCTCACCTTTATCGTAACTGCATCGGACCTGGATAATAGCCGTCTTACCTTTTCAGCAATGGGACTTCCCACCGGTGCAACCTTTGATCCTGCAACCAGAACATTTACCTGGACTCCCGTGGATGGTATGGCAGGTAATTATCCGGTCACTTTCACTGTGTCTGACGGAACACTCAATGACAGTGAAACATGTTGGATCAAAGTGAATGCACTACCCAGAGTCCCGCCGATAGCACAATTTACTCTCAATACTACACAAGGGCGGGCACCGTTGACCGTGCAGTTCACCGACCAGTCAGTTTCAGCAGGTTCGGTTTCGTATCATTGGGAT
>JALOPT010000165.1 GCA_025453715.1 Methanoregulaceae archaeon
AAAGATGAGTGACCCAGCACCCCTCAAAGGAATCCCCGGTATCCTCCGCCCTTTCAAGCAATACCTTGAAACAAATAAGTTTGGAAAAGGAGACCAGGTGGTATATTACGGAGTCCCCGGTACCTGCACCCCGTTTATTGAATTACTCGCATTTGCTGTTCGCGGGCTCGGGCTTGAACAGGTCTATGTTCCCTATTTCAAAGAGGAGCAGGCGAAGAAAATTGTATTCAAGGAGGGGGTTGGCATGCAGATCTCCGCGGACCATATGGTGCTCATACCTGGTGTACAGGTCATCATGGGGGGGCTCGCCATGCCAAATGTTCCGGTGACCGTCGCTGATGCAAAACGTATGCTTGCCCGCCACAAGGACTCGGCAGTAATCGGGGTCTGTTTCATGAACATGTTTGAGAAGGCAAACTGGACGAACGAGATCAGTTTTGACCTCCTGATTGACGCAACCATTGACCCGGTACGGGTCATTGAGCAGACTAAAAAACCATAGGAACGCTCGAAATAGTTTATTCCCCACTTTATTCCAGGATAAGTAAAAAAGAAAACAACTAACCGGATACAACAGGGGGTCTGAAAAATCACCTCACTTACCCTTCATTCCGGGGTCCTCCATGTTGGTAAAAAGCCCCGGACAAGGACAAAATATTGAGGCAGGGAAGGGAATATGCGAAAAACGACAGTGAATGATATATACCATCCCTTCTCATTTCAGTTTATCAGATTTTTACCATTCAACCTCTGGGAGAAATGGTGTTGACCAACAAGGAACCCGAATCCGCTGAATCATGGCTGAATAGTTCGAGCAGCGCCCAGCCCTACGTTTTTGCCCTGCTCGTTGGGACAGGATTATTACTTGAACTGGTCATCCATTTTTATCTCCAAATCACCATCGTCTATACACAGTTTTTCTACCTCATCGTTGTCATTGCCGGACTCTGGTATGGGAAAAAGGCCATCTGGGTTGCCATCCTGTTCGGTGGTCTCCAGGTAATTGTAGCCATTATTATCACGGGGGTATTTCCCTTCGAATCGCTGATACGGGCAGCAATGTTATTCATCGTGGCACTGGTGGTTGGTACTCTGGCCGAGTACCGTATTGCCTGCCATTGTGAGGTTGTCGACCGTAATTCAGAGCTGCATGCATCCCAGCAGGCTTTTGAAACAGCGAATAAAAAATTAAACCTGCTTTCGAGCATTACAAGGCATGACATTTTTAACCAGCTGACGGTACTGCTCGGGTACCTTGAACTCGCGAGGGACCGTGTTTCTGATCCTGAAGTGATACAGTATATCGATAAAAGCGAGACCGCAGCGAATACGATACAACGCCAGATCGCTTTTACCAAGGATTACCAGGATATCGGCGTGCAGGCCCCGCAATGGCAGAACCTCACCCGCTGTATCGAAACAATAACGTCGTTGACACCCCTGAATACTATCAGGGTGACCATCGAACTTGGGACACTTGAGGTGTACGGGGACCCGATGCTTGAAAAGGTGTTCGGGAACCTTATAGACAATTCTCTCCGGCACGGAGAACATGTCTCCGAAATCAGGTTCTCCTACCAGCAATCCAAAGATACCGGACTGGATATCGTGTACGAGGATAATGGCGCAGGGGTATCTGATGCGGATAAAGAGCGCATCTTCCAGAAGGGTTTTGGGAAAAATACAGGGTTTGGCCTTTTTTTGAGCCGTGAAATCCTCGGAATAACCGGCTTGTCGATAAAAGAAAATGGTATCCCGGGTAATGGGGCAAGGTTCGAGATATCAGTACCGGAAGGAAAATTCAGGTTTGGTTAATATTTTTTCACCGGTGCATGATTTTTTTTCCGTTACCATGATCAGAGGCATCAGAGAGAGCTGTGCATGGCACTGCCTTAAAAAAATCAATGTACAGTAATATGTGGCTCATGCAAATGGTTATCGGGCACTTCAGAAAACATCATGTCACCAGCTGACAAATTATACCAGAATAACAACTATCCCTAGCATAGACAGGACCTTTATGTCTGAAAATAGTGCATTACCCGGGGACGTATGTCATCGCAGGGGGAGGCCCCGTGTTCGCCGGATGATATCAGGTAGCCCTGATTCCCGGTGTTACCAGCCCAGGTGTTCCCTTAACGAAAACCCTGCAGTAATATCACTGACCCCTGAAGAAATTGAACTGGTCAGGCTAATTGATCTCGAGGGGCTTGAACAGGAAGAGGCCGCACAAAAACTGGGAGTCTCAAGGAAAACTGCGTGGCGGGACCTCCAGGAGGTCCGGCGAAAAATTGCAGATGCCCTCGTGAATGGCAAAGGAATTGAAATAGCAGGTTGCGAGAAAGCTGCCCTCGGAAAGTGCCCCTGCAAATGTACCAACAACGGAAAACAAGGATTGGAAACAATCGGCCCCTGAACAACAGGGTGAGTACAATGATACTCTTTTTAATAATTATGCGCGTATGAGTTGTTAGGATCCTATAGGAGGATCAAGGAGTCCCGGTAAAAATGACAGATGGTCCCATGAAAATTCCAATAAATTACGCTGAAACTTCTGAAATCCTGAGAAATGCCCTGAAACTGACAGGCTCTCCGGTTGCAGTCAGATTTGCACTGACAAAGGAGGATATCCCCCCCGGGATTGAGGAAATCGACAAGACCCAGCGGCATTGTTCAATGGTGAACCTCGCGAGAAAGGAAGGGAAAATTTTCTTCGCGACGGCGTCAAAACACGAATGCAATGGTGGTGCATGGGCTCTTGGGCTCAGAGAGATCACCCCTACGCTGAAAAGCGGAGATTTTTATTACAAGCTTGGAAAATTCAACAGCGCTGCCGCATGCAAACGGACTATTGACCAGATCCCTCACCTCCAGTCCGGAGAAACATACGCAACGATATACGCCCCACTCGAGAAAACCCCCTTTACTCCCCATGTCGTGATTATGGTGGCTAATCCATGGGCCATGCTGAAACTGGCCCAGGTGTCGTTGTTCAGGCTGGGTGGCAGGGTAGAGAGCTCCTGCGCAGGTATCCAGTCAGTCTGTTCAGATGCCTGTGCATTGCCATATATCTCGGGAAAACCCAATTTTTCACTCGGGTGCGACGGTTCAAGAAAATTCTCCGGCATCGCCGATGACGAGATGGTGATCGGGATCCCGGGTGAAATGATCCCGGAGTTCACCCAGTCTATCGGTGTGATTGTCGGTGCTGCAGGGTCAAAAAAATAATTGCCGGAGCCCTTTTGTCCCGATAAACTGACATGGGCACCGGTACCTTTCACTAATTTTAAGTATTTATGCGCATATGAGTTACTATTACACGCGTTACTATCGGTGGTCCATATACCGGATTTTTACAGGAATGGCCCCCTGAAGTGAGAGCGTGCAACCGGGCAGGGACCGGAGTCCCTGCCGGGAAAACACTACCTGCAGCTGTTGCAAATGAAACGAGCACCGGCTTCTGGAGAAGATAACACTGTTGAGTAAAACACCAACACGGATGAGATGATGACATCGCCAATGATTACAGTAAAGGACCTCTGCATGGACTTCGATGGTAAGCAGGTCCTTGATAAGGTATCTTTCGTGATCCCTGAAGGGGAGATAATCGGGATCATCGGGAGAAGCGGCGCAGGAAAGAGCGTTCTGATGCATCTCCTCAGGGGAGTTGAACAGCCACCGACACGGGGTTCAGTTATCTACCATATTGCTGCCTGCCGGACATGCGATTACACCGATGTCCAGAGTGTATCAGGCACCAGGTGCCCCCTGTGCGGCGGGGACATGGTTGCGAGGGATATCGACCTCTGGGATGAAACGGTGGATGGCATGAAATCCCGTGTGATGCACCGCACGGCAATCATGTTCCAGCGGACGTTTGCCCTGTACGGGGACGACCGCGTCATAGAAAACGTCCTCCATGCACTCGATGATATCAACTATCCCCAGGAGAAGGCAATCAACAGGGCTGCAGACCTTATTGACCAGGTACGGCTCTCCCACCGGATGATGCATATTGCCCGTGATTTGTCAGGTGG
>JALOPT010000166.1 GCA_025453715.1 Methanoregulaceae archaeon
ACGGTGGCCTGACATTTCTTGCCCGTGTCCTGGATATCCTGGGAAACAGGAACCGCAGGCGAATTATTGAACTACTCCGGGAGAAACCATGCTTTGTCACAGAGATCTCTGACCGCCTTACCCTTTCCCCGAAAGCAGTGATCGAGCACCTTCAGATGATGGAACGGGAAGAGATACTTGCATTCCGGATGGACGAGAGACGGAGAAAATACTATTTTCTTTCGAGCGATATCAGCATTGAAGTAAGCCTTCAAAAGCAGGAGGAGACAGATTTTTCACGAGCAAGTGATGCCCGGACGAATTTCTGGCGTTCCCTCCTTACATTACGGAAAATGGTCCAGGCCAGGGATGAACTTGTTTCACGTGTCGGGCACCTTGATAATGACATCGAGGAACAGATGCGAGAGATTGGGAAAAAAGGGAAAAATATACTTCGTGACGAGACCGAACTCGATCTCGTTATCGCACTTTCCCACTACGATCTCACGCTCCCGGACCTGGTCGAGCTGACGGGTAAGGATGAAACGGAGATCATCCCGGCTGTCGAAGGACTCATTACCCGGGGTATCATCGTGAAGGAAGGTCCGCAGTACCAAATCTGTGATATGTATGGCGAATAACCATAACCCGTATGATGATTTCCTCAAATCACTTGCAAAACTCGTAGAGGACCTCATGAAGGACCTGCCTGATCAGGACCATGCGAGGTTCATCGGGTGCACGATCATTGCGGGGGGCACACAGGATCCACTACCTTTCTTCCAGGGGACAGGGAATGAGCCGGGAGAGATTCACTATGAAGTCATCGAATCCGACGAGCGGATTTTTATTACCACTCAGCTGCCGGCAGATATCAAAAATGCCCCGTATGCAGATATCAACCCGGATACAGTCCGGTTATGCATCGATGAAGTGGATGCAACGATCCCACTCCCTGTGCGTATTGATGTTATCCACAGCTTTTACATGGTACGGCACGGCATCATGGATGTCGTGCTGAAAAAAAAGTCCGATTCCCCGGACATCACCTGATTTACAGATTGCGGCCTGCAAAAGTAAACAGTAAAAAGGCTTGTAGAACAGGTAATGCTCCCGGATTAACCGGGAAACCCTTTTCAGACTTTCACATGGGCATCTGTCGTTGCCCACTCGGTGATTTTCCGCTTTTTCCGGTCATACTCATGGAACTGGCGAAGTGAGACGGTAAGGTCCCTTGTGAAGGCGAAATACCCGATCTGAGTACTGCGACAAAGTTTCATTGCCATGTCCATCAGGCCGCGTGGGTCCGGTCTCGATTCGCCAAGCCAGATATGAAAAATATTTCCTCCATCCACGATTGGGAAGAAGACATGTTCAATCTCCATGCGTTGTGCAAGAGTAATCCTCGCCCCCGGGGCAACATGCGTGCCATTCGTGTAGTAGATCGGGAGGTCCCGCGTCGTCCCGATTCTTTTCAGCGAGCCTTCGAGATCGCCCTTGACAACCATTTTTGCGGGTTCGCGGAAGTCCTTGTTAAGCAGGTCTGAAACCGCAAAACGTTGCCCTGTTGTCTCTGCGGGTGTTCTCGCAAGCGCTATGGTCATCGAATGTTTCTCTGATAAATCCCTTGCATAGAGTTCCATCTCGGTCATTGCACGTACTGCAAGTTTAAATGCCTCTTTTGATTCGTGCAGTTGTGACCCTGTATGGGCCTGTACCATCTCATTTACACCGACAATTCCAATTGTATAGACAAGGCCCTCAAGGTCTACTGCAATAGCACCGCGTTCCCCGGTAACCGGGTCTTTTGGCCTCTGCATTGCAAAAGGCATCCTTCCATGTGCCCGGATAATATCAAGCCACCGGCGTTTAATATTAAAAACTTCAACAGCGACGTCCATCATCTGGCGGAGTTCAGAAAATAGCCGCGCGTCGTCACCTTCAGCCTTATAGGAGGCACGGGGGCAGTTTAATGAGACAACCTGCCACGAACCCATCGAAAAATGACTTCCTTCCTCGAAATACAATTTTTTATCGAAATCTGAGTCCTTGTCTGCAACACAGGAGAACTGGTACGCACAACACTGGTAACAGGAAATGCCCTTCCCTGCACCACGGTAACCCGGCATCTGGTTATCATAATAGGGTGTGCCGAATTTGGAGGCCAGTTCGAACGTAAGAAGGTAAAGCTCGCTGTAGGTTGGCAGGTCGGGATGCGCCTCATTGTATTCGGTCATTTCTTTCATGAAATCCGGCTCGATGCTGATTTCCGGTTTCGGGAAGGAGAACGGTTTTCCCCATGAGTCCCCCTCCAGCATGACTTCCATGAGTGCCTTGAACAGGAGTCTCACCTCACGTTCAAATTCATGGTAGGTACGTTTTGGGGCTGACTTTCCATCCCAGACCTTTCCCTTGTAAACACAGGGCTTATCTTTCCAGAGTGTGGGCACACCCGGGCAGAGCTGAACAGATGAAAACACAAGCTGGCCACCCCGGGCAACCATCATCTGGGTCATCTCGTAGACAAACATCTGCATCATCTGCCTTATCTCACTATACGGCATCCCTTCGAAGTAAGGTGCGAGGAAGGTCAGGAAATTGTAATAACCCTGGCCACCGGCAAAATTTGTCTGGGCACTCCCGAGTGCCTTGACCGCGTGGAGCACGGCAACTTCTGCGCGTCTTGCCGGTCCGGCGACAGATGCTTTCGTACCATTGCCATCAGGCATCAGGCCATAGTAAAAGAAGTAGCGAAGGTCCCAGTCCTGGCAGAATGGGCGGGTCCCGAAATACTCAAGGTCATGGATATGGATATCTCCCCTCAGGTGATGATCCGCAAGTTCGGGTGGCAATTGCAGGAGATATTGTTCCTTGCTTATCTTGTCTGCCTTTTTCTTATGAGACGTCTCTGCATTTTCCTGGAGATTGGCATTGTCCTTTGCCTCAAACCCACGTCCCACATCAATCAGGTGCGCATCATATACCGGTGTACCTACCCTGGTGCAGACATTCCGGTATTGGACAAGACCCCTTTCGAGAAGTGAGATATTCATAATTTCACGGATCAACGGCCCCGAAAGGGACTGGAGACCCATTGACAGTATTTTCCGTTCAACCGAAAGCGCGATCTCCCGGGCGAGTTCTTCATCCGCGCTCTTATACCCATAAAAAGTCTCAACGAGACGGGTCTCCTCCACCACCTGGCGGACGATCCGTTCCCGGTCCCATTCTATGATGTGCCCGTCCGAGGTCCGGACAGGAGGTAACAGGGGGATGAATATACCATCGAGGGTCTTCTGGCGGGTATCGCGCTTTTGCATTATGCACCTGCAAGTAATTGTGTGATGTTTTCTTCCCTGACATGGCCTCCTGAAAAGAGCTCATGGGTTGTCAGGAAATGATCACCATTCTGGAGGACCGGGGCCTCGCTGACAAATACTCCATTAATACGGAGTTCGGTCAATGACTCGGCCGTGGAGAGGTCCCTCTCCTGGTACGGGATCCTATGCCCTTTCAGATATTCTTTTAATAGTTCGCAGTTGGGACAAAGCTCAAGTGTATAGATGGTCAGTTGCGGTGAATCTGCCAATATTTCACCCCCCTTATCTCACGTACAATAGCGCTTAATTTTAAAAAAGTGTTCGATAGTTCCCGGGGACAGCAAGAAAATTAATAATTTCCATCCGGACACATATTTCCATACCAGGCATACAAGATATAATAACAGAAGGAAAAGGAGGGGGAAATAATAGTCAGGGCATTTGTAGCAATCGACCTGTCACCTGATATACGCGAGAAGATGAGGAAGGTTCAGGAATCAGTCAGGCAGAGCCGGGCACGACTTACTCTTGTTGATCCCTCGATTATTCATATAACAATTAAATTTCTCGGGGAAATTGAGGCAGCTCGTGTCGGTCCCGTAACCGAAGCGCTGAAGGGGATCAGGCTTGATCCGTTTGACATCGCAATCACGGGTATTTCCACAAATAACCCCCGTAACCCCCGCGTGGTATGGGGGACTATCGGGGACAGGGGAGAATGCAGGCAACTTTTT
>JALOPT010000167.1 GCA_025453715.1 Methanoregulaceae archaeon
TGGGACAAGGTAAAAGAGCTGGACTACCCGTATGCGAAGTGGTTTACCAATGCCAAGCTGAATATCTCGGCAAACTGCCTTGACCGCCATGCCTCCGGGGACCGGCGTAACAAGGCTGCACTGATCTGGCGGGGTGAAAACGGTGCTGAAAAGATTTACACCTACCAGCAGTTGCTCTCCGCGGTTATGCGATTTGCAAATGCCCTGAAGAAAATCGGTATAAAGAAGGGTGACCGGGTCTGCATCTACATGCCGCTCGTACCGGAACAGGTCATTGCGATGCTCGCATGTGCCCGTATCGGTGCGGTCCATAGCGTTGTGTTCGGAGGATTTGGTGCTGCTGCTCTCAATATGCGGATACAGGACGCAGAGGCAAAAGTCGTTATCACCGCTGACGTCAGCATCAGGCGGGGAAAGGTCATCCAGCTGAAATCAATCGTGGAAGAGGCCATCATTAACTCATCTTCCGTTGAGCACGTCATCGTGCTCCGCCGGCAGAGCCCGCAGGTGGAACTGCGCCCGAACCTCGAGCTGGACTTCTACGACCTGATGAAGGGTGTCCCGGCAGAATGCAAGCCTGAAGTGATGGATGCAGAGGACACCTTATTCACCCTGTATACGAGCGGGTCAACCGGGAAGCCGAAAGGGATTGTGCATACCTGTGCCGGCTACATGGTTGGGACGTACTACACCAGTAAATATGTATTCGACATCAAGGACAGCGACATTTTCTGGTGTACGGCAGATCCGGGCTGGATCACGGGACACAGTTATATCGTGTATGGACCACTCGCGGTTGGCGCGACGGTCTTTATATCAGAACTGACTCCGGACTACCCGGATGCAGGGAGTTACTGGTCGCTTATTGAGGAGCAGAAGATCACCATCTTCTACACGGCCCCTACCGCAATCAGGATGTTTATGAAAATGGGCGAGACCTGGCCGGATAAATACGACCTGAGCTCATTACGGATCATAGGGTCTGTCGGGGAGCCGCTCAACCCTGAAGCATTCGAATGGTACTACCAGGTGATCGGGAAGAAAAAGTGCCCAATCCTTGATACATGGTGGCAGACCGAGACCGGGATGCACATGATTACCACCATGCTCGGCGAGCCGATGCGTCCGGGCTTCGCCGGCAGAGCGATCCCCGGCATCGAAGCAGACGTGGTCGATAAAGATG
The DNA here is from genome assembly GCA_025453715.1 of Methanoregulaceae archaeon. GTDB lineage: Archaea > Halobacteriota > Methanomicrobia > Methanomicrobiales > Methanospirillaceae > CAIKOD01. Next base: position 1,184 of record JALOPT010000167.1, read on the forward strand.
GCAACTCGGTGAAACCCGGGACCGGTGGGTTTCTCGTTGTCAGGTCACCCTGGCCCTCCATGCTCCGGACGGTATACGGGGATGACGAACGATACCGTAAATACTGGTATACCATTGACGGCGTTTACACCGTCGGTGACCTGGCCGTCAAGGGGAAAGACGGCTATATCATGATCCTCGGCAGGGCTGATGACATTATTATCGTCGCAGGCCACAATATCGGGACAGCTGAGGTTGAAAGCGCGCTTGTTTCCCATCATTCGGTCGCAGAAGCGGCAGTTATCGGGAAACCGGATTTCGTCAAGGGGAATTCAATCAAGGCCTTTGTAATACTCCGGGTAGGACACGAACCAAGTGATAAGCTGATGCAGGACCTGATGTACCATGTACGGATGACCATTGGCCCGATTGCTGTGCCTCATGAGATCGAATTCGTTGATAAACTTCCAAAAACCCGCAGTGGCAAGATCATGCGTCGGGTGCTCAAGGCGAAAGAGATGGGTATTGACCCCGGTGACATCTCGACACTTGATGAATAATAATTTCAAATTTTTTTTCCAGCGCCAAACATACAGGGCAAAAAGACAATGTCCGCAAACGGAGGATCGGTTTATGAGTGACACGACAACAGAAAAAATCATGGGAATAGATGCTGAAAAAGGGCGCTGGGTCCTGGTCATCCTTGGAATGGTGATAAATCTCTGTCTTGGTTCCATTTATTCGTGGAGCGTATTCGTTGCTCCCCTGACGGCGTATTTCACAACGCTCGGGCAGTCAGTGACAGCAAATGAGATCCTGCTGCCATTTTCCGTTTTCCTCGCTTTTTTTGCTATCGCGATGCCCCTGACAGGAAAGTACATCGAGCAGCTGGGCCCGAGGAACGTTGTGATTATCGGCGGGTGCCTGACCGGGTTAGGATGGCTCCTCTCGTCATTCGCTGGATCAGTCCAGTGGCTCTATATCTTCTACGGGGTCATCGCCGGGACAGGGGTAGGGATTGCATATGGCGTACCGGTTGCTGTCGCGGCCCGCTGGTTCCCTGACCGGAGAGGACTTGCAGTAGGCCTTACCCTGCTTGGTTTTGGGTTTTCAGCCCTTATCACCGCAAACATCGCAGGGTACCTCATCGGGGCTTCGGGGGTAATGAACACATTCAGGATTTTCGGGATTGTGTTCATCGTCCTGATATTTGTACTTGCCTTGCCCCTTAAATTTCCAGAACCAGGCTGGAAACCGGCCGGATGGACCCCGCCAGCACCAAAGCCCGGACAGGCGGTTACCTGTGAGCTGAACAGGGGAGAGATGCTCCGTACCCGTGCGTTCTACGCACTCTGGGCCTGCTATTTCATCGGATGCCTCGCAGGGCTGATGGCCATCGGGATCGCCAAGCCTGTCGGTACTGACATTGGTGTGGCTACAGGGCTCGCGACACTGCTTGTCGGGGTCTTTGCAGTATTCAACGGTTTCGGACGTCCCGGGTTTGGTCTGCTGACCGACCGGATTTCCCCGCGCAATACCGCCATGGTATCATTCGTCCTGATCGCCTTTGCCGCAGTGCTCCTCTGGCAGGTCCCGACAGTTCCGGTCTATATTTTCGGGTTCATCATCCTCTGGGGATGCCTGGGCGGGTGGCTTGCGATTGCACCGACAGCATGTGGGAGCTACTTTGGCACGTGCGATTATCCCCGGTGTTACGGTGTATTGTTCCTTGCATACGGCGCAGGGGGAATCGTCGGACCGCAGCTTGCAGGGTTTATCAAGACCTCGTCCGGGTCGTACCTCGGGGTATTCCCCTATGTCTTCATTCTGGCACTGCTCGGGCTCCTGATAGCCTTCACCATGCTGAAGCCACCGAAGGCACCCCGGTCAAACTAACTTTTTTGCCCGCGTGGGTGTTGATAAAGGCGTTTTCGCTGGGCCATGCGATAACCGGAGACAACAAGGATTGTATCGCCAAATGCGGCATCGATCGATGAGTCCCCGGAGTCTACATAGAGTAGCGGGGTCTCCCGGAGTTTATGAGGGGTTGCGACTACAATGATGTTGCCGGGCCCGACCTTTCGTACGACCCGGGGGCTAATCTGCTGGTTCCCCCGTCCAAGGATGAAACCCTGGGCTCCAATCGGACTGATGAGAATTTTGGCTTCCACTCCCTGGAGTAATAAATCCCAGAGTGTCTGCTCGTTTATATCGGATGCAACAGTTTCGCCGTTTTTAATCACATCAATACCAAGCAAAGTCTTTTTTACCCCGGTTTCACGGGCGATTGCTTCCGTGGTAGTCCCCGCACCAAGGATATACAGGACATCCGGAATCATTATCTCGTGGATAAATCTGGCAATTTCCCCTTTCGCCCGTTCTTCATCAGCTTCTTCAAACACCTGCTTGGAAAGCTGGACTTTTCCCGCACGAACCGGGGTACGGGCAATTCCATACAACCTGGTTTTCAGCTCCCCGGCCCGGTACGCCTCCTCGTCCACATCCATTATTTCTGAATCACGGAAGGAAGAAACATCATACCCGCTTATTAATTCAGCAGCGGTTGCAGGGTCAATGGCGAAGACGGCGGAGTACATCTTCACACCTGCAGGGATCCCCAGTATAGGCAGTTCCCTGCCAGTTGAATCAAAAACGTCCCGTGCAGTACCATCCCCGCCACAAAACAGGACCAGTTCAGCACCTCCATTTTTAAATGCTACAGCTGCCTGCCGCGTATCGTCAGCCCGGCTCTCACCCATATAGTGATAGACGACCCGGTAATCTTTCACTCCGGCCTGGATAAGTGCCTCCTCCCCCATCTGGCCGGAGCAGGTGATAAAACGTATGCCAGGCTCCACTGCAAGCAGAGAGAGCGTGATGTGGGCCCGGTTATTTGCCAGCGGTACGGCACCGCGACGGCGGGCTTCTTCAACATTGCCATCGGTCCCCTTAAGCCCGACGGCGCCACCCATCCCAGCTACGGGATTGATTAAAAACCCGATACATCGCATAAAAAATAGATTATTCAGGGAATTTTTGGTATCCGGGCGATTGCTTCCTTGATCAATGCGTCCGGGTATTCGTAGTCTACCAGCTTGCCCTCGTAATAGCCTCCCCGGTCTTTTTGCAGACGAGTGCCTCGTCAATTGCTGATTTCACCGCGTGTGAGGTCTCGGGGGCCACGATGATCCCTTCTGTCCGGGCAAAGGTCTGGGCTGCATCAAAGACTTCGCTCTGGTGGTACGATACTGCCCGCATAACCCCGTCATGGACTAGGCGGGAGACTATCGGGGAGTCCCCGTGGTAGCGGAGGCCTCCTGCATGCATAGAGGGTGGGACAAAATCATGACCCAGCGTAAACATCTTGAGGAGCGGGGTATAACCCGCTTCATCTGCAAGGTCATACGCATACAGACCTTTTGTCAGCGTCGGGCATGATGCGGGTTCAACACCAATGATATCTACGTCCTTGTGTTTCCCGGTGAGCTTGTCCCCGGCGAACGGGAACGAGATCCCGGCGAAATTTGACCCGCCACCGACACATCCGATCACAACATCCGGGTAATCATCCACCATTGCGAGCTGCTCACGGCATTCAAGCCCGATAACGGTCTGGTGGAGACAGACATGGTTCAATACGGAGCCTAAGGCATAGTTGGTGTTCTTATTGGACGCTGCATCTTCGACCGCTTCAGATATGGCCATACCCAGGCTCCCCGGTGTATCAGGGTCTTTTTCGAGCATTGCCCGGCCGGCATTCGTTTTAGTGCTGGGGCTCGGGATGCATTCGGCACCCCATACATGCATCATGGATTTCCGGTATGGTTTCTGGGTATAGCTCGACCTGACCATGTAGACGGTGCATTCGAGATCATAGAGCATGGTCGCAAAAGACATGGCAGAACCCCACTGACCGGCACCGGTCTCAGTGGCAATCCGCTCAATCCCGGCCTTCATGTTGAAATAAGCCTGTGGTATCGAGGTATTTGTCTTATGGCTGCCGGCAGGGCTCACCCCTTCCCACTTGTAGTAAATTTTTGCAGGGGTTTTTAAGAATTTCTCAAGCCTGTGGGCGCGGTACAGGGGGCTTGGTCTCCAGAGCCGCAACACGTCCTGTACCTCTCCGGGGATGTCAACGTAACGGTCAGTGGTCACTTCCTGTCGTATCAGTTCCATGGGGAAGATGGCTGAAAGGTCCTCGGGCCCGATAGGTTTCCGGGTCTTGGGGTGGAGCGGGGGGTCCAATGGGGTCTTCAGGTCCGCCTGAACATTATACCACCGTTTTGGTATCTGCTCCTCATCAAGGAGGATTTTTGTTTGCATGATAGTATTCTTTCTTGTATATATATATACATTATTGATTGTTTTTTTATTGTTTATGGAAGATCAGCAGGAATATTCCCGCTTTATTATCAACCCTGTTATTCCGAATTATGTTCATAACCGGAAATCAATCAAAAAAATTTCTTGC
>JALOPT010000168.1 GCA_025453715.1 Methanoregulaceae archaeon
TAACAAATTAATAAACTCTGATCACTTAAAGTGAATTGCAATGATCACACTCGCATTAGCAGGTAAACCAAACTGCGGCAAGTCCACGTTTTTTAAGGCGGCGACCCTTGCGCATGCAGAGATCGCAAATTATCCGTTCACTACCATAAGCGCCAATTTCGGGGTCGGGTACGTGAGGACGAAATGCCCCTGTAAAGAGCTCGGGCTCGTCTGCAGCGCATGCACGGACGGTGACCGTTTCGTTCCGGTAAATATTATCGACGTGGCGGGACTTGTCCCTGATGCCCACAAGGGGAGGGGCCTTGGCAACCAGTTCCTTGACAACCTCAGGCAGGCCGATGCAATCATCCATATTGTCGATGCCAGCGGTGCGACTGACAGCGAGGGAAACCCCCTTGAACCGGGTGCACATGACCCTCACGTGGACATCGAATTCCTCAAGTTCGAGATGACGATGTGGGTGTATGGCATTCTTGATAAACACTGGGCCAAACTTCACCGGCAGGCGCAGACAAAAGGCTTCTCTATTCATAAAGGTATTGCAGAGGTGTTCACCGGCCTGGCAGTCTCCCCGGAAGAGATCAGGGATGCCGAGGTTGCAGCAGGGATAGACCTCGTCCACGCCGACGAAAAGGGACTGATAAGCTTCTGCCACGAAATTGTGTTGATAAGCAAACCGATGATCGTAGTTGGGAATAAGGTCGATGCAGCCCCGAAGGAACTTGTTTCCAAATTGAAAAGTGAAAAAATGGCATTTTCAAGCGCTGCCGGGGAGCTGGCACTTCGGAATGCATCAAATGCCCACCTGATCCGTTATATTCCCGGGGATCCCGTGTTCAATGTCGTTGACGAGGGCTCTCTGAATCCCGCCCAGAAGGCGGGGCTTGCAAAAATTGCTGCGACAATGAAAGAATTTGGTGGGACCGGGGTCCAGCAGGCATTGAACCATGCCGTTTATTCGCTGCTGAACAGGATAGTCGTCTACCCGGTTGAGGATGAACACCATTATTGCGATGGGAAGGGAAGAGTCCTTCCGGATGCATTCCTGATGAAGAAAGGCTCAACTCCCCGTGACCTCGCTTTCCAGGTCCATACCGATATCGGGAAGGGTTTTTTGTATGCCGTAGATGCGAGGACGAAGATGAGGGTGAAGGACACCCACGAACTCAAAGATGGCGATATCATCAGGATCGTCAGCACCGCCAAGTAAACTGCAGTGTCAGGTCTTTTTCAATTGTCCTATTTCCATAAGATAATGGGGATTGAAGCGGGTGAAGGGAATCAATTTTTTAGGGAGGAACTTATAATTTTCTGATCCTTCCTTCCCGGATACCGCCGCGATTATCGTAATTCTCTAAAAAGAACAGTGTCTGCCGAGCTTCACAATGTCCAGGTGAGCATACTCTTATATAGTAGTAAAAGAGACACACTTTTATCATGGGTGGCGAAGTCTATCAGGCGCAAATCCTGCGAAATTTCTTCGATACCATTACAGGTACCGACAGGAACCTGACAAGGATCTACATGTGCGTGATAAGCCTTGCAAAGATCCGCATGGAGCCCCCTGAAAAAATCTCTTCACTCGTTGACCAGGTCAGGAAAAGCAAGCAGCATAAAGAATTATCCGTAGATATTCTTGATTATATGTGTGATGTGGCGGCACAAATCGAGATGAACCATGTCCAGACTGCATTCGGGGTCAAAGAAATCGGAGAGATCATGCAGGATTTCAATGGTGTCAGTCTTGATACCCTCTGATTTTTAAATGCCTGGATTTATTATAAAAAATAATTGTTGCAAATCTCTGTTAATCAAGTCCTTTACAGGCCCATTGCTTTTTTATACGAATTAAGAATGCCAATGATGTATTTCTGGTGCTCATCAAGGGTCTGTTCGTCTTCTTCAGATGTCATGTACGATACCGAATAAATGAGGATAATTGCATTATCCAGCTGGAGTGTGGCAGGGTCCTGGTTCGCTTCCGGTGGAATATGTATCGCCAGGTAGGGTCCATCGTCATCCAAAAAGAAATTGTCCGTAACAGGGGTTACATCCGCATTTTCGAGTTTACCAGCCCGTTCCCGCATAATCGTGAGAGCTTTTTTCAGGACTTTCTGGGGCTCTGTATCCTTCATGAGCAGGATTGCTTGATCCGCCTGTTTTACGGTGTTGCCATAAAGGCCAAACCGGAATGCCAGAAATGCCTGGGCGATTTCATGTGCCGTCTTCCGGTCAACATCCTTGTACATTACCCTGAGCCGTTCCATATATTCATACAGATAGTGTTCCATTGGGTCCTCCTCTGAAATTTTCGCTGGTGTACTGAACCGTTTTTCGAGCCTTATTAACAGGATTGTGATGCTGATAGAAAAAAGGATAACGATTAACAGGCTCGGTCTCATATCAAGGGGCATGATCAGGATAAAGACAGCAAAGATTGGTGCGCAAATAGAAACGACATCCAGCCTTGGTTTAAGCCAAGCAAGGTAGCCGAGCAGAAATGCACCTATTGCAGGTCCATACCAGAACTCCGCGGCATCCGGGATAACACCCGCATACTGCAGGATAATACCTATTGCGATTCCTGCAAAAGAGATTATTGGAATTGCAATTGCGATTTCACGTTGCCGGCCTGCCAGGGGCCACCGGTCTTTTCCAGTACTTGTCAAATATACCGTTTTATCTATGGTCCCCGCGAGGATGATAACTTTTTCAAATGATCCCGGTATCCCTTTTCCAGGATACTCCCCTTTCCCAATAACCTGAAAAACCCCTGACCAAAAGCCGGGTTCAATATGGTTAAACATGATGCGGATCAAAATTCCTTTATGAAGGTGTGTATCATGTGCGGTGGGGAAGGCACCAGGCTTCGCCCCCTCACGTTTGAACGTCCCAAGCCCTGTATCCCGATTGTGAACAAACCCTCAATTGAGCACCTGGTATCACACCTCTCCAACCTCGGGTTCAGTGAAGTGGTCATCACGCTTGGTTACATGGGTGAAGTGATCGAGCATGCCCTTGGAGACGGATCACTTTTCGGCGTGGATATAACCTATGTACATGAAAAGACCAAGCTCGGTACAGCCGGTAGTGTAAAGAACGCTCAGAAATACCTGGATGGCCAGGACTTTCTCGTGGTGGGTGGGGACCACGTGACAGATTTAAACCTTCTTGAATTTTACCGTGAGCACCTGAAGGAACGGGTACCTGCATCGATTGGCCTGATCAGCATTGATGACCCGTCAGAATATGGTATAGCCGAGATTGATGTAGACTACCACATAAAGAGGTTCAAGGAGAAACCGGCACCCGGGGAGATCTTTTCAAACCTTGCAAGTACCGGGATGTATGTCTGCAGCCCGGAGGTATTCGATCATATTCCGGCCGGAAAAAAATTTGATTTTGCCCGCGACCTGTTTCCCAACCTGATGGAAGGAGGTTTCACCCTTTCAGGCTGGCTTGCGCGGGGGAACTGGACTGATGTCGGTAGCCCGAACATGCTCCGGCAGGCAGAAAAATGGAAACTGATGGATATTAAGTACACGAGTATCAGCGGTGACCTGACAATTAAGACTGCCAAGATCCAGGGCCCTGTTCACCTGGGGGACTCATTTTCGATGGGAGTGAACTCAAGGCTCATCGGGCCTGTAGCTATAGGCGCCGGGACAACTGTCGGGGACAATGTCCTGATTGGGCCCTACACGAGTATCGGTGAGAACTGCCTGATAAAAAGTAATGCCAAGGTGTTTTCGTCGTCGATCTATAACCGGGTCATCATCGGGAAGAGTTCAACCATCAGTGGTAGTATCATCGACAATGATACGTTAATCGGAGATGAATGTAGTATTGAAAATGATACGGTAATCGGCCCCCGAGTCGTGTTAAGGGACCGTGTTATTGTCCATTCACGTACCCGGCTCTGGCCTGAAGTAGTAGTAAAGGATGATACCATCGTAAAAGAACACGTTCTGAACGATAAATTTGATGTCAGGTGTGAAGGGTC
>JALOPT010000169.1 GCA_025453715.1 Methanoregulaceae archaeon
AGAACGCCGTAGAGCGCATTGCAGGGCTTGTTGAGGTGAAAGGCCGGGTCGTCCTTGAGATTGGCCCGGGCACCGGGGTCCTTACCCGTGCTCTCCTTTCACGGGGAGCACATGTCAGGGCAATAGAACTCGACAGGGAACTTTTTTCTTATCTTTCAGAACAGTTTGCAGATGAGATTGCCTCGAATAAACTGGAATTAATCCAGGGCGATGCCACGAAATGTGAATTCCCTCCGTTTGAAATTGCAGTTTCGAACCTCCCGTATTCAGCCTCCTCCAAAATTACCTTCCGGCTCCTGAATATTGGTTTTGAGACCGCGGTACTGATGTACCAGAGTGAGTTTGCAAAACGGATGCTTGCACCTGTCGGGACTCCTGACTGCGGGAGGTTGTCTGTCATGGTCCAGACGTTTGCCTGTGTCGAGCGGTGTTTTGAGTTGTCACCGAAGAGTTTCTCCCCCCAGCCGCAGGTAAGGTCGATGGTCGTAAAGATCCATCCACGTGAACCGATTTTCCCGATTCATGACAGGGAGTTGTACGCGGATGTGGTACGGGCATTGTTCTCACACCGGCGAAAGACGGTGAAGAACTGCCTGAAGGGGTCATCCGGGATGCTTGAGAAGGATATGGTGGAGCACCTGATATCTGCCCTCCCCGGGGAAATACTAACCTCCCGGCCTGAAGAACTGTACCTTGAGGATTTTGCTACGATTACGAATATGGGTACTGAATTCAAAGAATCACGGATTGTTGCATAGATCCTTTATTGGATTTTCTAACCACTTTTATCTGGATGAAACTTGATGTATCATTACGTAATTCTGGTAACCTCCTATGAAACCGGACTGGAATGGTATCTACGATCCTGAACAGGTCTATTGTCCCGAAGCGGATACGTATCTTCTCCTTGAGGCAGCACTCAAAGAAATCCGGCCTGGTGACAGGGTACTGGAAATCGGGACCGGGAGCGGGTATATTGCAGCTGGGCTTAAGGAACTCGCTGATATTATTGCAACAGATATCAATCCCCATGCGGTCTATGCAGCGAAACAGAAGGGTGTTGAAGTTGTAAGGAGTGACCTTGCAAATGGACTCCGCGGGCTGTTTGATCTTGTGATTTTTAATCCTCCTTACCTGCCAACCTGTGATGAGGAAAAAATTGATGACTGGCTGGAATATGCCCTTGATGGCGGGATGGATGGGCGGGTGGTTATTGAACGGTTTGCCAAGGAGGTTGGAAGAGTCCTTGCTCCAAAGGGAAGGGTACTCCTGCTTATCTCATCTCTCACCGGGATAGACGCTATATTCGATATTTTTGAAGGTGCAGGATACGGGGTGAAAATCGTTGAAAGGAGGCAGGTGTTTGATGAAGAGCTGGTTGTTATCAGGTGTAGGGGTGCACACCAATCTGAAAAAAATATGAAGATCATTTAAACGAGATTAAACCCCTAATCTATCATAATAGCCGTAATAGCAGCAGACTACCTTCAATGGATGATTTTTCCGTAAAAATGATTACCTGCTTTCAGAAAAATCTAATAAGCAATAATATGGGGGTATTTACAGATAATCGGGCTGTATTCTGATGATATTAGGGAATATACGTAAAATGCAGGATATTTTAGAAATAACAAATAATCCGCCCCCTTTAGTTCCACATAGATGGTCATCATAAATGGCAGGCATATATTGGTATTAAATAAGGTTATCTGATTCTGCTTTAGGCTGATAAAAGCCCTGAATATTGCCGTATTCTGGCAAACCGAATTGTTATAACTCAAATTTAATGATGAAGCGGTAACTATCATCGGTATATCAGACTCATCACTATTTTTTTTGATATGGATACTTATCCGGCCAGATTTTGACTGTGGTTTGAGAACTCCCCCCAGGACACCGGACAATATGATGGTTTGGGTCTGGAGCATTTGCGTTTTAAAAACCGATGAAATTCTGAATGAAAAGAAAGCGGTTTTTCAGCCAGGTATTCCCCGAATGAGGTTAAAAAATACTACAGCAATTCTTCCGCCAGAGCATTCTGAACCCCCATTATCAATCACCAGGTGGAGGTTTGATATGTTCCAAATCTCATATATGTATAACTATTCCGGTGACATCCGATGAAGAAGGCATTAATTACAGGTATAACGGGGCAGGACGGGTCTTATCTCGCAGAACTCCTTTTGTCGAAAGGGTACGAGGTACATGGACTGGTGAGAAGGTCCTCCTCATTTAACACGGGCAGGATTGACCATATCCTCCTCGACCCGCACGACCCTGAAGCAAAGATCTTCCTGCATTATGGTGATCTGTCTGATTCTGAACAGCTATCATCAATTATGTACAATATCCGGCCTGATGAAATCTATCATCTCGGGGCCCAGAGCCATGTCCGGGTCAGTTTTGACACACCGGAATATACTGGAAATGTTACGGGACTCGGTACAACCAGGATCCTTGAAGCTGTGCGCAGGAGTAACAAAGAGGTAAAATTTTACCAGGCTTCGAGCAGCGAACTTTTTGGATCTGCCTGTCCTCCTCAGAATGAAGAGACTGATTTTCAGCCACGAAGTCCCTATGCATGTGCCAAGCTGTATGCCTACTGGATGACGAAGAATTACCGTGAAGGGTACCAGATGTTTGCATCCAACGGCATCCTGTTTAACCATGAGTCCCCCCGCCGTGGAGAAACATTTGTGACCCGAAAAATCACCCGGAGCATCGCCCGGCTCCTGGCAAAAAAGGACAAGTACCTGTATCTCGGCAACCTTGAGGCGAAGCGTGACTGGGGTTTTGCCCCTGAATACGTGGAATGTATGTGGCTGATTATGCAGCAGGACCGGTCGGACGATTATGTTATCGGGACAGGGGAGACCCATTCTGTCCAGGATTTTGTGACGGCATCCTTCGAGTATGCCGGATTAGATGTAGACAAGTTTGTAAAAATTGATCCGAAATATTTCCGCCCTACTGAAGTTGATGTGTTAATTGCGGATCCAAGGAAGTCAAACGAGAAACTTGGCTGGAAGCCGAAGATCAAGTTCCATGACCTCGTTAAAATCATGGTCGATGCAGATGTCCGGGCACTTGGCCTTGAACCTATTGGTGAAGGTGACGAGATCCTTGCGAAGAAATTCCCCTGTAAGTGGTGGAAGAAGGATTGAATTTGCCTTCTTTAAAGAAATAGTTGATAATACCTGAAGACAATATATTTTTTAGAAAATTTTTGGTTAATTCTGCAATGGGAGCTGGTGAATGACATTCTGGGACAATAAAAAAATTTTAATGACTGGTGGAGCTGGATTTCTCGGGTCCAGTATTGTAGAACAACTTCTCCAGAAAGGAGTAAGCCAGGAACAGATTTCTATCCCGCGAAGTCATGAAACAGATCTCCGGATATGGGAGAATTGTGTGGATGCTGTTAAAGGAAAGGATGTGGTGATCCACCTGGCAGCCCGTGTTGGTGGAATAGGTTTCAACCAGAAATATCCAGCTCTCCTGTTTTATGACAATGCAATCATGGGAATCCAGCTGATTGAGGCGGCCCGCCGTGAAGGGGTCGAAAAATGCGTTGTCCTTGGCACGGTATGTGCGTACCCGAAATTCACCCCCGTTCCGTTCCAGGAGAAAAACCTGTGGGATGGTTATCCTGAAGAGACGAATGCGCCCTATGGCCTTGCCAAGAAGATGCTCCTTGTCCAGTCCCAGGCATATCGACAGCAGTACGGGTTTAATTCAATTTATCTCCTGCCTGTCAACCTCTACGGCCCGCGAGATAACTTTGATCCCGAAAGTTCCCATGTTATTCCTGCATTGATAAAAAAATTCGTAGAAGCGGTGGAAGACAATCACCGGACTGTTGAAATCTGGGGTACGGGCGCGGCTTCCCGGGAATTTTTGTATGTGGATGATTGTGCCCGTGCGATAGTCCTCGCCGCTGAACAATATAACAAACCGGAAC
>JALOPT010000170.1 GCA_025453715.1 Methanoregulaceae archaeon
CATGATACGCATGGCCACCAGCCCTACGGCAGCCAGGACTACCAATACACATCCCGGTGCCCTGGTGGGAGCTGGTGTCTGACTCCCGGGTGTTCCCGGGACAGGTGTCGCGGTCAGGGTGAGTGTACCGGAACGAGACCCAAGGATATTGCACTCCACCTCGACCCTTACTTCCCCGCCGGTCCCTTTCAGCTGTGGGAGATTATAGCGGTACGTGGACGCTGATTTATCCGGCTGGCTGGTATAGGACTGGTCAGCAAGCACTGTTGTGCCCTGCCGCACGGTCACCTGTTTCACATAATGCGTGGAAGGATCGTCCACCTGGTGAGTGATAATAACAATAAGATCACTGCTACTTTGATCATACGAGACTGCGACATCCGCAGGAGGGTGCGCAATGGCATACCCGCTTAATGCGGTTAGAACAATGATAAAAATAACGAGACGTCGCATTCCCGGAATTCTGACGGTAGGTATCATTGTGCGCTGAATATGTTTTTCCCATATATTAATCAACTCGTCAATCCCCGGGACCTTCCCCGGGCCAAAACCCGACCCTCCACCGGATCCGGTATACAGGTATTCCCCGGGGGATACTGGAATACCCGGGTTTTAAATTCACCTGACGGGGGTAACTTGCTACATGGTTAAAATGATGTGCTACTGGCAGGAAATTATCCCCACAATAAACCTTGGGGGCGCCCCGGGGATATGGAGGTTGAGAACGGCAGCAGAGGCCTTGTGATAAAAATGCTGCTCCCACATAAACAGGATTCTCTCATGCTCATTTCCATGGGCACCAATAACAGGAGGGAGCCGGTTAAAAAAACCCTTCACAAACCATTTCGGAACGGGACACGATTGGCCTATTCAAAAACTTCTTATTCGTGAAATGAATCAATCATTTAATGGCAAATACTGAAGGGGTAGCGAAAAAGAAAAGAAAAAAGGACGGGCAGAATTACGGTGTGCCACAGGCAACAGAAAAAAGAAAGCAGCTGTTACAGAAACTCGCCGAGGAGCATGGAACACCTATATTTGTTATTGATCACGAGATAATCCGGCAGAATTACAAGGAATTTAAAGAGCGGCTGCCCAATATCCAGGTTTATTTTGCAGTCAAGGCAAATTCAAACCCGGAAATAGTCAGGACACTGTACGAGATGGGCTGCAGTTTTGATGTCGCGTCGATGCCGGAGTTCATGATCGTCTATGAAAATATCAAAGACCTGCCTGACAAGGAACGACAGGACTGGATCTGGGACAAAATTATCTATGCAAATACCATAAAACCGATAGAGACGTTAAAAGCCCTTGATCAATACAACCCCCTGGTCACGTTTGATAACAGTGAAGAGCTGAAAAAAATCAGGCAGCATGCACCCCATGCCGGCCTTGTGTTGCGGATACGGGTGCCGAATACCGGTTCCGTGGTCGAACTTTCATCAAAGTTCGGGGCTGATCCCGGGGAAGCGGTTGACCTGATTGCACAGGCATTTGACATGGACCTTGTGGTGGAGGGTTTGAGTTTCCATGTCGGGAGCCAGTGTACAAATTTCGATAATTATGTACAGGCCCTGCACCTGGCCGAGAATATTATCAGTGAGACAGAGACGAGAACAGGCCATAAAATAAGGATCCTTGATATTGGCGGTGGATTCCCGGTGAAGTACCACCCCGAGGTTAAGTCCTTTAAAATCCTGGCAAAACAGCTTAATACCGAGATAAAGAGGCTGTTCCCGCCGGATATGCAGATCCTTGCAGAACCGGGAAGGTTCCTCGTGGCTAATGCCTGCATGCTCGTCGCCAAGGTCATCGGAAAGGCATTCCGCGATGGAAAGCCGTCGTATTATATCAATGACGGGGTGTACCACACCTATTCCGGGCAGGTATTTGACCACACCACGTACCCGGTCCTGGCTTTCAGGGAGGGGGAAACGCAGATTTCCGCCGTGTTCGGGCCGACCTGCGATGCCTTTGATACGATTACCTTAAGCGCAGAGCTACCCGAACTTGATATCGGGGACCTGGTCTATTCAGAAAATATCGGGGCGTATTCGCATGCCTCTTCCACCTATTTCAACGGCTTCCCCCCGGCGAAAGTGGTCCATATCAACCGCTGAAAAACTTAATGATCCAATTCTTTTTTTCTTTTCGTGGTCCTGTTGAATTATTCTGATGAAGTCTCTCAATCGTCCCAGGATTTCCCATTATTTTATCACGCTCCCGGAGATCCGCCCTGCCACTATTCGCGCCCCGGGTTGGGATAAGACCCGGAAAAATGCTCTGGATTAATGAACCATTTGGAAACACTGAAAAAGGAATATATTTGAAGTTGAGGCAGGGTGAAACCGTCTCCTTTCGGGAATTGTCAGGGTCAGTCCCCCCTGCTGCCAGTTAATTGCGGGAACATCTGTCACCGGAAATAGTCCACAATATTCCCAAATAGCTGCATGTTTAACGATGCAGTGGGTACCGGCATGCCCTTTCGTTTCATCTGTTCTTTCCGAAGCGGCCAGTCGTAGAGGTTGACGAACTCCATCGCCCGTTCCGGGTGCGGCATCAGGCCTAGTACCTTCCCGTCTGCAGATGTAATTCCGGCGATATCATCAACGGACCCGTTGGGATTGAACGGGTACTCGCCGTTTGCAGGGGACAGGTCTTCCCGGCAGTAGGTGAATGCGATCATATCCTGCTCCCTCAGGCGACGGAGCGTCTCCGGTGAACAGGAAAAATTGCCTTCACCGTGGGCAACCGGGCAGAATATACGCTCTATTCCCCTTGTCCAGAGGTTTTCAGCGCCGGGTTTAAGCGTGACGAACCTGCATTCGAGTACACCTTTCCGGTTGGGCATGAGGGCGATGTCACGTTTAAAATGGTGGTCAAACGCCGGCACCAGCCCGAGGTTTGCAAGGATCTGGAAACCGTTGCAAATCCCGAGTACGAGGTTATCACCTTCAAGGAACTCTAAAACGTCCTTCCAGAGGTTGTTCCTGACCCTGTTGGCAAACGCGTTCCCTGCCCCGGTATCATCACCGTATGAGAAGCCGCCAGGAAACACCAGAAGGCGGTACTGGCCGAGTTCCGCCCTTCCGGTGATCAGGTCATTAATATGGACAACGTCCGATCCCATCCCTGCCCGTAACAATACCTCCTGTGTCTCCATCTCGGAGTTAATTCCGAACCCGCTCATGATGAGGGCTTTTGCCTTGGTCATGTCCGGGCAGGATGAAGCGTCCTTTTCAGGAGACGCATTTTGCATGGCATTTGCAGCAGTCATGGTTCAGTACTCCTTAAACGGTGCCTTGTAGGCATTCTCGAGTTCAGCCACCGGGATCTCAAGCAGGAGGCCCGATCCATTGATCCGCAGGTTACTACCGGTTACTTTGCCAAGCATTATTGCGTCATCACCCACGATCTTTTCAAACATGTCACGGTTACCGGGTGAAATAGTAACGACAAAACGGCCAAGCGACTCGGAAAACAGGAAATAATCAGGCCGCATGACGGGGGGTATCGACAGGTCCATGCCAAGCCTGCCGGCAATGGCAACCCTTGCGAGGGTTATCCCGAGCCCGCCGGATGTGACAGGGCAGGCAGATGCCACAAGATCATGGCGGATGGCGCCAGTCAGCCGCTCATACCGTGCTTTTACCAGTACCGGGTCCAGGGCCGGGACAACATTCCCTGCACTTCCCAGATATGCGAAATACTCTGACCCCCCCAGCTCTTCACTTGTTTCCCCGATTACATAGACAAGGTCACCCTCAATCTTCGCATCCATGGATACTGATTGCACTACATCCTCGTGGACACCGATCGATGAGATAAGCAGGGTCGGTGGAACAGAGACTTTGACCGGGTTATTCTCCGCATCAAACCCGGAGAAATCGTTGTACATGCTGTCCTTGCCAGAGATAAAAGGGGTACCGAATGCCGTCGCAACATCATAGCAC
>JALOPT010000171.1 GCA_025453715.1 Methanoregulaceae archaeon
ATCGTTTTATAGCTTAAATAATCTTAAAACACCATTAGTTACCATTTTGACCGCTTCTTCAGTAGTCTGCAGATAGGGACTATCGGTGCCTGAATGGTGCATGAACCCTTGCAGAATGGTCCGGTCAGTTAGTAGAGGTCGTTAAACCAGACCTTGATCCGCTCTTCTGCGATATTGTATCCCCCGTCGAGAAAAACAGCCCCTATAATTGCCTCAAGTGTCTCTGCGAGAACATATGGCTGCTCACTGGCGTTATGCTTCTCTTCCCCCTTCCCCAGCCTGATAAACGCTCCGATTTTAATTTTTCTGCCAATTGCCGCAAGGTTTTCCTCTCGTTCCAGTTCGATCTTCCTTCGGGTAATCATATCAGGGGTTGTTACACCATTCCTGATCAGGAGATCAATCAGGACTGTCTTCAGCACTGCATCGCCCAGCGTACAGAATATTTCCTGGTCGACGCTTGCGATCCCCCGTTGACCCTGCTCATTTGCGAAGGCCTTGCGGGTCAGTGCACGCTCGAGCAGCATTGGGTTTTTGAATTTATAATCCAGGCAGTACTCTATCTCGCTCTTCACACTAGCACCTCTCATAATCTCGATTTTACAAGCATATAACCTGTCTCACACAATGAAAGGGATCGTATCACATTTAAGGCTCCACTGAAAGTGCCGTAAATGTTGAACTCACAGGCAAAACGGGTATTTCAGGACTGGTAGAATCACAAGGGGCCATTCATAACCCATGAGCCCTTGTGTATAGCATAAACCGGTTTATGGGGCCATTGGGCCGGGATCCCGATCTCGAAGATAGAGTAATTAAACCCTGGAAATTCAAATATACTGGCACGTTGGAAATCCTCAGTCGTATAATTAGAAATGATCAGGACTGTCCAAAGGCACGGGTTATTTTACTCTTCCCCAAAAGACGATTTAAAAAAACCGGCGTGTTTTTTTATAATCCTCCGGACCGCTCTGATCCCCGCTTACTTGAGCCACTTATTCCCGGAAGGGTCCTATCCAGTGGCCTCTACCGGATAAAACGTTCAGAGGGCTGATGGGACAAGGGCAATAATTCCGTCAACAATAATCTTAACGGCGATTGCTGCAACAAGCATCCCGAGTACTTTTGCCATAATATCTGTGACACAGTCCCCGAGGACTTTCTGGATGTATGCTGAATATTTCAGGATAAGGAATGTTGCAAGGAGTGACAGGCCGATTGCAATGGCCGGTACAAGGATCCCGTAGTCATTGGAAAGGAGCAGGACCGTCGTGATTGCCCCCGGTCCGCAGAGGAGGGGTGTCCCGATGACTACTCCCGCAACCGTTTTTGAATGATCTTTTGATTTCCCGATATCAATACCAAGCGACATCTGCATACCAAGAATAAAAAGGAGTATTCCTCCGGCAACCTGGAAGCTCGGCAGGCTGATCCGGAGCACATCAAAGATCAGGAAATTAAAGAAGAGGAATATGTACATCAGGAAGCCCGCAACGGCGATGGCAATAAGGGCCTGCCTGTTTATTTCCGCTTGTGACTGTCCTTTTGTCATTGCGGTGAATATAGGGACAGATAACAGGGGATCAAGAATAACAAAGAGGGCCCCGAAGGAGTATATTATTGCAGAGATGGTATCCGTCATAAATCTACCAGTATTTTGGATTTTTTGACGGATAAAACAGGTGGTCTTCACGGGCCGGGATATCCGCAGATAGCGAATCCTATTTTATAAAAGAACTGAAATTAAACCCGTACCCTGTCACAGAAAATGGTCAGTCCGTGGTGTCGTGATCAATAATTAAAACAACAAAAATCGTGTGAAACGAAAGAATAAAGAAAATGCTCTTGAATCTGGACAACCTGCTAGGGGGTTGATGCCAGTTTCTGGGGGGTCCGGCAAAACAATAAAGCCAGGTGCCATATCAAGAGCATTACATCATATGTGGTTCATCCTAAATAAATCGTCGATTGGATCAATTCCAGAATAGCATAAACTGGTACCATTCGCCACTATTATCTGATTTCGGCAGGGGTCAGCGCCTGTCAACAAGTCGTTTCGGCCGTCCTTTCAGGGTGTGCAATTCAAGCCCTCCCTGTCTGGTAAACCCGAAGAAAATTTTGAAGGAACCGTCTGCATGTGCTGCTGAAAGTGCCGGGCGTCCTTTCAGGAAGGAATCGAGGAATGTCTCACCCACCAGCCGGCTATCTATGTGCTCCGGGTCCTCGCTTTCGAGCCCTACCTTCATGATTGTCTCGTGCTCGTCATGGCCGGAGTAGAGGAATGCCTCATATTCCCCGGTCAGGTACTGCATATTTTCATGCTGGAATACCCCCCGTTCAATATCGACGCGGTTGAAAGGGGCCCCGTTTACCCAGACTGTCTCAGCCTCCCTCTGCGGATTCATGATTCTCATATGCGTCCGTCCGCAGGAGCACTTCTCACTGGAAAGGACAACCGTGGTATCTTCGGTGTCATAATTAATCAGGAGCGTTCCGCATTTTGCACCAACTGGCAGCAGGGTGGTGAGGACCGCCCGTCCACATTCACCCTCCTTCACAAATTCTGCCATCCCCGGGTCATAAACATCGAGGTGGACCAGGTCTTCAGGTACATGGAGCCCGGTAAGCTTATCACATTCCCCGCACATGCTACCCTCTGTGCTCCCATATGTATTGTAGATGCCACAGCCCCACAATTCGCGGACATACTCCCTGGCTTCCTGTGCAAAACCCTCACCTCCTACGACAAGTCTTTCGAGACCCAAATCCTGGATATTAATCCCTTCATTCCCAAGACGCGTTGCAAGGTGAAGCAGCTTGAAAACGCTGCCGATAATCGCGGTCGGGCGGTAATTCGTAAGCGTTCGTACAGGGAAATTACAGTTTCCTGTGGGGATCATGGTAAATCCGATCCGGTGAGCGGCGAGGGTCATCGTGTTTGCACCGACATTCATACCATACGTTGTACAGACTACCACCCGATCACCCTTTTTAAAACCCTGTGAAACAAATATCCGGGCATATTTTTCAGCATACCTGAGCCATTCCTCATATGTAAGGAAAAAACTCTTTGGTACCCCCGATGTTCCACTCGTCTCATGAATTGTAAAAATATCTTCCATGGGAGAACTCAGGAAACGAAATTCCGGTGTCTGAGGTGGCTGGTTCTCCCGGACTGTCTTTCCGGAAATAATCGGGAGTGAAAGCAGGTCTTCGTGGGTCCGTACATCCCCCAGGTCGATATGATGGGCACGAAACCAGTCCCGGTAGAATGGCGAATGATTCGCGGCGTAGGAAATGGTATAGCGGACACGCTCATCGATCAGGGCATCCAGATCACCCCTGCCGAGTGTCTCTATGGCCTTGTTGTAAAAGCGGGGTTCATCCATGTGTAAACTCTATTGCGGGTATTCTTTTAATTGTTCTGTGTTGTACACGGGAATGCTGCGATCCGGTTAATCGCGCGGACGCGTTTTCTGGGCCAGGTAAATATGCAGCAGGAAGAGGATAAGGAACGGACCCCAAAGGTAGGTATGCAACTGGTAGGAGACTGATTTCGAGAGGACTCCCAGCGTAAGAGGTGTTATCAGGTCCTGGGAAGTAATTCCGAATCCCGTAACGAGAAACAGGATCGTAACGCCCCCAAGGAGCCAGATAACAAGCCGTTTTACATCGCGATCTTTCATTTTTGTGCCTCATTTTTTCTTCATTATACTGTTCTCCCACGGTAAACGCATATGTTCACGAAAAGAACGAGGTACGCGTGTCCCCCCCGATGGAATAACCTCGCTGCTCCCAGTATCCCCTGTATGATGGATTATCGGAAAGCTCAATTTTTGTTACCCATTTAATCCATTTGTAACCCCATTTGTCTTCTGCGACCAGCTGGAACGGGTACCCCCTGTCTTCCGGGAGTGTCACGTTATTCATT
>JALOPT010000172.1 GCA_025453715.1 Methanoregulaceae archaeon
GCCCCACCAGACTGCACTGGTGATCGATGCGAAAGAGTCGTCAAGCAGGATAATATCGCTGGCTTCCCTCGCTACTTCGGTCCCTGCAATACCCATTGCCAGGCCTACATCGGCATTTTTAAGGGCTGGGGCATCGTTTGTCCCGTCACCGGTGACTGCAACGACATCCCCTTTCTTCTGCAGCGCCTGGACAAGGAGGAGCTTGTCCATCGGTTCAGCTCTCGCCATCACATCAAGGTTTTGTGCAACTGATACCTGCTGGTCAGGTGAAAGTGACCGGAATTCCTTTCCGTCCACGACAATCCCACCAGCCATGATCCCTGAATCCGCTGCAATGGCCTTTGCCGTTTCCCGGTTATCCCCAGTCACCATCCGGACTTTTATTCCGGCGGCCCTGCAGGTAGCAACCGATTCAGCAATGTTATCCCGCAACGGGTCACGTATACCAACAAACCCGTCCCAGTGCAGACCAGACTCGCTGTCGTCACCGTCCACAATTTCCTTATGGGCAAATGCAAGAGTCCTCATCGCCCGTGATGCAAGCTCGCTTATACCGCCCATGTCAGGCTGGACCAGACAGAGCGAGGCGAGGATCTCGGGCGCCCCTTTCACCAGCAGGTAGGGTTTTCCGGCAATAGTTACGACGCTTGACATCCGTTTCCTGTTGCCATCGAACAGGAACTGTTTGCTGACGTGGATTTCTGCACGGATAGTCATGTAATTGATTGAATGGAGTTGGAGCCACCGAAGGAGAGCCCCCTCTGTCGAATTACCGATGACAATTACCCGCCCATCCCGCTCTTCCAGGTAGGCAGTACCATTTAGTGCGGCATTCAGCGTGATCCATTCAGAAACGGTATGGGGAGTATTATCAGGCCGTACGGGTTCCCCGCCTGATGCCGAAGCAACTTCCATCTGGTTTTTTGTGAGCGTCCCTGTTTTATCTGTGCAAATAGTTGTCGCAGAGCCAATCGTTTCACAGGCGATCAGTTTCCTCACCAGGCAGTTGGCCCGGGTCATTTTCCGCATTGCAAGAGACAGGGAGAGTGCGACACTCATCGGGAGCCCTTCGGGGACTGCAACAACGATGATAGCGACAGCGATCATGAAGTAATGCAGGACGTGGTTCAGAGTGTCCAGGTTAAGACCGGTCAGTTCCCCGAGTAATATCCCGCGGATTGAGAGGCTTACAAGGATCAGGATACCCATGGTATATCCGAACCGGCTGATGATCCCTGCAAGGGCTTCGAGCTTCTGTTCAAGAGGGGTAGCGGTTGCATGGTCGATACCAAGCGATGCTGCAATCACACCCATCTGGGCCGAGTCACCAACTGCCCCGGTGATCATCCGTCCTTTCCCGGCAGTAACAAATGAGCCTTTCAGGACCGGATCCCCCTTATCTTTTGTGACCGGTTCGCTCTCGCCTGTAAAGGCGGACTCGTCACTTGAGAACGCATCTGAGGCGATCAGCCAGCCGTCTGCCGGAACTGCATCCCCCGCTTCGAGGATGATGAGGTCCCCGACGACGATGTCACGCGAGGGTATCATTGCCGGGTGACCATCGCGGACTACCTTAACACCTACATCATCCCGGTGAGCATTCAGAACATCAAATTCCCTGCTGCTCCGGTATTCGTTGAAAAAAGAGATACCGGTAGCAAGCAGGATAGCGATAATAATTCCAAGGGTATCATAAAAGCTGATCCCCTGGATAATAGAGACGATGAGAGAGATTACGACAGCAATAATAAGAATTTTGATTATCGGGTCGTCGTATTTCTTCAGGTACTGTAACCATAACGGTTCCCGTACCGGGGGGGTCATCACATTTGTACCGAACTTACTGCGGTATTCGGGGACTTCGGTTGACTGGAGGCCACCCTTCATTTCCAGCTGAACCCGGTCTTCCGGGGATACTATAACAGGTTCTTTCATTTTCAAAGGTATGGGTTTGCTCTAGTAATTTCAGTGCCCTGTGGATATAGTTGTTCGGGAGGTTTCAGTAGTATATACAAACGGGTATTGTTTAGATTATTCCGGGGATTCTGTATTAAATGGGAAATAAAGGTATATGGGTAACCTGATGCCTTACAACCCTGCCAGAACCGAAGGATAGGTTACTTTTTTTTCCGGGATTGTATGCAGTTGAATAACCATCATCCGACCAAATTGTTCTTCCATATCCTCTGACAGGGTTTCGAGGGGGGGTAACGAACCTTCACCAACGAGAATTACATTAACACCTGACCTGGTAAGAACCACTTTCTGTACCTGGTACTGGGAGAGGCCAACCCATTCTGTTACGAGGTTCGTCGCTACTATCTGGTCATTTGTCGCCTGGTATGCCTGGTAACTCGTTATCGTAAGAATCCCGATTAGTAAGATACTTGCAATCATTATCGCAACCATGGCTTTCTTCCGCGTTTCAGCCTTCATTTCCATCTTTATCGCCCCCGGCAACCCCATCAGGCCGAACATGATGGTTCCTGCCACCAGAATTGCGATAAAATTAGTGAGGAACAAGAAAAAAGCACCACCCGCCTCGATAAAACCTCCATGGAACAGGGTTATTCCGACAACACACAGCGGGGGGACAAGGGAGATTGCTATCGCGACACCTGCAAGGGAATCAGCTATCTCCTGCCGGCCTATTGCGAAAGCTCCTGCTGCACCCGCTGCAAGGGCAATCAACAAATCAAGCAGGCCCGGACTGACTCGGGAGGTTATCTGCGGATTTTGTGTCAGCGATACCAGCTGACCAGGAACTAACGCAGTAAGGATCATCGCCAGCATAATAACCCCGATTACACCGAGAGTGACAAGGGTAATGGAACTCATCGCCCGCCTTGAAGCCCCCATTGACACGGCTGCCCCGGTAGCCATTATCGGGGTCATCAACGGTGCAACAATCATTGCACCAATCACCGTTGCAGTAGAGTCTGTAATGACACCATAGGTCGCAATTACCGTGGCGAGTGCCAGAAGTACGCCAAAGTTGATAGTCTGCCGCTCTCTTTTTTCTCCTTCAAAAAATAACTTACTTTCAAAGATCGGCACATAGTCCGGATCAAAACGACCCTCTTTCAGTCTTGCGAAAATTCCTTCAGCCATAGTCCCCTCAATCAATGAATTATGAAATAGTAGAATTCCCCGAATTTAAAGAATACGAAAAACGGGTAGAGAAAAGCTAAATTCTTCGGGCATTATTGATACAAAACAGTTATTAGTTCAAACTGATGAGAAATGCAGTAGAAAAAACAACTGGTGTACGGGATCCGGATATCAACCTGGCTGGCATTGGGAGGGGTTACAGCGTATATGACAAATTATATTGAACGTCTTAAGGAATCTGATGATAAGCTGATCGTCGAACTTGGTTTCAAACGAGTCGATCAGTTTTTTGACCCGGACGACCCTTCACCTGTAAAAAGCAGGGACCTTTCCAATGATGCCCTTATTGCAATGATCACGGCAATTATTGACAGGGAACCGAAAAAGCCCGTTGACTACATTATCAGGTTTCCCGCTCCGCAGGTAACAGAAGAACTTGAATCTGACCTTCCCGGGGCAGTAAGGACCTATTTTACATACCGGTGTGAAGGGGCAAGGAGAAAGTTACGGGTTCAGTTAAAGCGAATAAAATATGGACTTATTTATGGACTGAGCCTCTCTGCAGTACTTCTCGCTATAGGCATCTACCTGTACCAAATTACCACCGATCCGGTGCTCGCTGACATTATTATTGGCGCCATTGTCATTTTCTGCTGGGTTGCCTTATGGGACCCGATCGATATTTTTCTTCACCAGTACCTGTTTGAAAAGAAGACCATCGCAATCTGTACAAAACGAATTATCAATAGTACCATCAGGGTTGAAAAGGCGGGAGTCCAGCCGGATGGGATGCCTTCAACGGGCTGAAAACCCGGG
>JALOPT010000173.1 GCA_025453715.1 Methanoregulaceae archaeon
TAGCGCATTCCCTGCACCGAGCGCAAGAAAAAACAGGCCTATGAGAACAATAACCGTAATCTCTCCGATAATGAATACTACGCTCGACAGGAGCGAATAGTCAATGGTTTCAATTGGAACAGTTTGAAATCTGATCACCCGGGTGCATTAATTCTACCGTTTACATGATCTGCCGCATATCAAATGGTTCGGAAAGGATCCCTTTTTCAGTGACGATTGCGCTTACCAGTGCCAGTGGAGTAGCATCAAATCCCGGGTTCTTTACAGGTACTCCATCCGGGATAGTGTTCCGTCCAAAAAACGATGCCACTTCTTCTCTTCCACGTTCTTCGATGATAATATCTGCTTCCATGCCTTTGAAGTCAAACGTGGAAACAGGTGCTGCCACGTAGAACGGAATATTATGGTATTTTGCACACACTGCATGCATATACGTCCCGATTTTATTAAATACCGCATCACGGGTGATGCGGTCCGCACCAACAATTACACTCCCAATTTCTCCTTTTCGCATTAACGTGGCTGCCATGGAGTCGGTAATTACCGTTACACTAATATTATCACGGGCCAGTTCCCATGATGTCAGACGGGCGCCCTGTAGCAGGGGCCTTGTCTCACATGCGATCACACTGACGTCTTTCCCTGCATCAACTGCTGAACGGATAACCCCCAGTGCAGTACCCCACTCGCTGCAAGCAAGAGCCCCCGCATTACAGTGGGTGAGTACGGTGCAATGGTCAGGTAACAATTCCGCACCCAGTTGTCCAATCTTTCGACAGATGATCGCATCTTCACGAGCCACCGCGAGCGCTTCAGAGAGTGCGGCCTCTTTCGCTTCATGGACCGAACCGGCATCTCTCATGCCGATGAGCACCCGTCCTATTCCCCAGGAGAGGTTCACCGCGGTCGGCCGGGTTGATGAGAGCCATTCCGCTTCGGACTGTACCTGGTGAATAAATTCTTTATAACCGGTTTCTTTTGATCTCCTCGCTGCTAAGGCGACCCCGAATGCACCGGCTACACCCAGAGCCGGTGCGCCGCGAATTGCCAGGGTTTTTATGGCAGTCCCAAGTTCTGCAATTGTTGTGCATCTGGCAATTTCAAATGAAACGGGGAGTACTGTCTCATCAATATAGGCAATGCTATCGGTATCTCTCTCATACCACAGTGTCTTTTGTTGTTCCATTGTCCGTTAGTCCCGGATTGAACCGATGAAGGAACGCATTGCCGCTGCACCTGCGACTGCCACGCAGTCAGGGATATCTTTCGGGGCAACAGCGGTCCCGGCAATATATATCCCCGGCCGGTTGGTCTCTATGATCCCCACTTTTTCATCCATTGACTTAAAGAAGCCTGATGCATCACGTGATATTCCTAATTTTTCTGCAATTTCACCGGCCTGTGAGGATGGACTGATGCCAACTGCGAGGACGATCAGTTCCGGCTTTAAATCTTTAATCTCCCCTGTCTCGCTGTCTTCGACAACAAGTGACATGGCCTCTTTATCTCCCCCGACCTCTCCAGGGATGCCACGAAGGAATGTTACTCCTGCCAGTTCTGCCCGTTCACGAAATTCCTCGTAACCCTTGCCATATGCCCTGATATCCATATAGCAGATTGTCACATCAGTATCAGGAGATTTCTCCTTGATGAGAATTGCATTCTTGATTGATGCCATACAGCAGACACATGAACACCATGGCCGGTTTATTGACATATCTCTTGACCCTACA
Organism: Methanoregulaceae archaeon; assembly: GCA_025453715.1. Taxonomy (GTDB): domain Archaea; phylum Halobacteriota; class Methanomicrobia; order Methanomicrobiales; family Methanospirillaceae; genus CAIKOD01. Next base: position 1,734 of record JALOPT010000173.1, read on the forward strand.
CACTGGATGAACACCACACTTTTTGGTTTTTTACCATCTGAGAAACGCTTAATCTGCCCGCCTGTAGGCCCGCTTGCATTCAGCATCCGCTCTAATTCAAGTGTTGTGATTACATCAGGAAATTCCAGGTACCGGAGTTGTTTTTTTATACCGGGGTCAAAAACTGAATACCCTGTTGCAACAATGATACTCCCTGCATGGACTTCGATTGAGACCGGGTCATCTTTTTTCTTCACAGCATCAAGCAGGCAGGCGTCGTAACAAAGACCACATTCCACACAATGAACCGGGTCTTTTATGACGATATCAGGTACAGACTGTGGATTAGGTTTATAAATTGCCTTGCGTGTGCCGACGCCTGCATCAAATTCGTTGTACACTTCCACAGGGCATACATGGATACAGTCGCCACAGCCGTTACAAAGGTCTTCGTGAATATACCTGGGATTTTTCCTGATTAAGACCTTGAAATCCCCGGACTCTCCTTCAACACGCTCAACTTCAGAACATGTATAAACCCTGATATTCGGGTGCCTGATTACGTCAACCATTTTTGGGGAAAGGATACACATCGAGCAGTCATTCGTAGGAAACGTCTTGTCCAGCTGGGACATGTGACCACCGATCGATGGCTGGCGCTCAATAAGGTGCACAATAATACCATGATCCGCAAGGTCCAGTGAAGCCTGGATCCCGGTTACTCCTCCCCCGATAACGACCACTTCATGCATTCCTATACCTCTTTGCAAGCTCCATGTAACTTTCAGCATTGTTTACAATGCCCATTTTTTGCTCGGGTGTAGTTGGCTTGATCACTTTTCCTGGCACACCAAGTACGAGTGAACCGGGGGGGATATCCGCTCCCTCGGTTACTACCGTACCCGCACCGAGTATGGAATCGTCACCGATAACAGCACCGTTGAGAATAATGGCCCCCATACCTACAAGGACGCGATCGCGGACGATGCACCCGTGGAGTATCGCACCATGACCGATTGAGACCTGGTTACCAATATGGACCGGATATCCTTTGCTTGTATGAATAACCGCATTGTCCTGGACGTTGGAGGATTCCCCAATAATAATATCATCTTTGTCAGCCCTGATTACAGCACCAAACCAGATGCTTACGTTTTCTTTGATTGTCACGGAACCGAGGACCGTTGCATTATGTGCAATAAAATCAGCAGGACCGGTGCGTTTATCCATACTCATAATACTATAGCAGTTTAACGATTCAAGCGAATGAAGGTTATGGTAGGGGGCACGTTTGATCCGCTGCATGATGGGCATAAACAGCTCCTCGCCCGTTCATTTGACCTTGCAGCTTCTAATGGCATTGTAATAATCGGCCTGACGACTGATTCTTTCGCGAGCACCAAAGTCCATCCTGTACGCCCTTATTGGGAAAGGGAAAAGAACCTGGTAACATTTATCGAAAACCAGGGTTACACCACTACCTGGCACATAGAACCATTGTCAGATCGATTCGGTTCAGCACTGGATGCTGACTTTGATGCAATCGTCGTATCCGAAGAGACTCTTCCGGCGGCAACAGAAATAAACCGTCTCCGCCATGCGGCAGGCCGTCACAAGGTTGATATTCACCAGATTACCTGCGTTCTTGCGGAAGACCAGCGCTGGATTTCCAGTACGAGGATATACCGCGGAGAAATTGACGAACATGGACGCCTGACCCGGTTGAAATCCGAAAGAACCGGTACATAATCTCACCTGTAAAGATTGTGGATTTCATGAAAGAGGTGCTGATAGCTGGACGTGATGAAATAATCGCACAACGAGATAAAAAATGAAACGGCAAACCTGTCTGCAGATACGGGCAATGCCGGATCCAGTCTCTCTTTGCAATTTAAAATAATATTTCGTGCTTATATCATGTGACCGGTAATATCACTGGTTATCAGCCAGTCGCAGTACATGCAATGCAGACCATTTGGCAGGACTTCAAACCTGCTGCTCACCGGCTCATGAGCGTTTGTTATACACCCGGGGTTTGGACACCTGACAACGCCAAGGAGAAATTCCGGCCGCTCCACTCCACCTTTTGCGTAGACTTTGAAATCACGGATGATATTGATCGAAACACGGGGTGCAATAAGTGCAATACGGTCCATCTCCTCTTTACGGAGTTCCCTGTTCTCAATTTTTACAATA
>JALOPT010000174.1 GCA_025453715.1 Methanoregulaceae archaeon
GGGCTTTTTCCATTGTCGTTTCTGCTACTTTCAGGCCGTGCTTCTTGATAATAAATGTATCAGGCTCATCTGCAAGCAGATCTAAAAATGTCAGCACAATGGAGTTTCTCCCGCTCCCGTTCTTTTTCAGAAGGTCAGCCCCCATCCTCACCTTTTTAAAACCGTTTATCCATTCCCTTGCAATCATGTCATTTGCAGCTGAATGACCCATAATATCAAACAATGTCAAGTTCTGTTGCCGGATAATGTCAGGAGCAGCAGGATCATTCACATCAATAGAATCTGAAGAGAGTACTCTCACCTGGGTCATCCCAAAAGCCCTGTAAAATTCGACGGCATCATCAATCGATGTAGAACGGACAGTCTGTATTGCCCCGGGAATATCCCGGCCCATAATCAGTGGGATAAGGAGAAGAAACGCTCCAAAATGGGTATTGCCTCCTGAATGCACATTGGTGCACGTGACGGCATCATGGATAATGCTCCCAACGGCTGCGCCGGGTTCCAGTGCCCGTTCAAATGCAGGGCGTGAAAGGATGACAGATGCGAGGAAATGTTCAAGGCTTGTGCTCGGGTAATCATGGCAGCGGTCAACGTTCCCGGGTTTGGGGTAGGCGGTGACCTCAAGCATCATTGCCATTTGTGCCTGCTCAGCAGGCGTCATCCTCCTTCCTGTCATGATATATATGGTGAATTATCTTTTCTGAAAGCTGACGTTTCAACCGCATATATTCCTTGCTGGAAATCCCGGTCTGCTGGATCGTAACATCACGGAACATACAGGGGGATGAATTCTTGCAACACCAGGCAAGACTTCCAAAACAGGTATTTTTCCCTCCTTCCAGGGGAGTACCGCTGACAGACTCCTCCTTAATTCGGATATATTCATCCCGTTTTATCCCGAGACTATCGAGAGTAGGAATTAAAGGGCAGCTTTTCACAGGCATGCAGCAGAATGTAAGCGCCCTGATATCCCCACCACGGCAGAGCTGTTTTGGTGCATTATACCACCCCTGTTCATCGGTATACCTTGTAATTGCCGCATCGAGCCCTGATAATGTCCGTTCGTCAGACTTTCTCGCCAGAGAAACGAGGTCCGCACCATGAGCAAACATGTCCTTCACGCGGTCGAATGTATTAAGCGAGTTATTTGCAATTAAAAGGACAGGACAACTGTTCCTGATTTGCTTGAGCCGCTGGTACCCGAAATCCATCAGGTCAATATGGAGAATATCCGCCCCGGCCTTCCACAGAAGCCTGGCAAGCGCGCGATCGTCAACGGCAACACCCGCCCTGATTTTAACAGAGACTGTCACTCCGGAATTTTTAAGATTTTTTACCGTATCGGCAAGCTGTGCTGGATTCTGTAGGTAATGCTCTCCTGAGCCTGCCTCTACCATCGGGACCTGGCGGCAATGGGCATCAATTTCATAGACGACACCGTCACCAATCTCTTCAGCGACCCTGCTGAACGCCGCGGGGGTACACCCCCTCATATTGATCCCAAGTACGACATCACTTCCGGACATCAATGAGACCTGGCTCCGGAGTTCGGGAATAATATCCTCGTGAATGAATTCCGCCCTCCCTCCTTCAGCCATCAGTTTACTTGCCTTCATCGCCGGTTCATCGATGGAGTACCCGCCGATAAATGCCAGACCGATGTGCTTTTCACGGGCACGGACATACTCCGCGTCAACATACCCTGCCATCGAGGCAATCGCAACAGGGGTTCGCACAACCTGATCATTAATCAGAAGTCCGAACCTCTCAAAGTGCTCCATCATGGATTCATATAAATTGAAAGTCACCAGCAAAATTACTTTTGGCCTGAGTGCAATCAGCAACTTAATTTAAAAATCTCAATTTACCTGTTAAAAGACAAAATTACTTCAAAAAATAGATGGATTGATGATTTTTTTATCCCGGTAGTTATTTAGCTCACCGATTATTTTTTTCAACCTGATAACCCAGAACAGATCCATTGTTCACTGTCTCCTGCCTTACTTTCTCACTGAATTTTTTATTTCTCTAAAGATGGTCTGCAAAATAGCCCGGTGGACCAAAAGATCATTTAATCTGAACAGGTTAAGATAACACCGTATTATTCTAAAATGAGACAGAAGATAACCAGATTTAGGAGCCATGGATGATTTGGTAACCATTTTAAGATTCGCCACACCAGTATTTAGTATATGGAAAGGAAGGGAATGTTACTCGTAGGGCATGGAAGCAAACTCCCCTACAATAAAGAACTCGTTGAATCCACAAGTAAAATTGTCCAGGAAAGACATCCCGAGTATATCGTGAAATGCGCCTTCATGAATATGAACTCTCCAAGTATCGAGGACAGCCTCAATGAGTTCAAAAAGGAAAAGATAGATGCACTCGTGGTTGTTCCACTCTTCCTTGCCAAAGGTGTGCATATCCTGAAAGATATTCCCGGTTTGATCGGTCTTCCGGAAGGGACACAAAAAGGCACATTCGCAATGAATGGCAGGGAAATACCCCTTGTTTACGCTGAGCCGATCGGGTCAGACCCGCTGCTTGCGGATCTTATGGCTAAAAATGCCAAAAACGCATTAGCCCTGATCTGAATAAAAAATGGACCTCCTCGTCCTCGATACTATTCATGGGGGTAAAGAGATAGGTGATGCCCTGGTAGCTAAAGGGCATCATGTGGACATGGTAGATGTGTACCATGGGGCAGGATCAGATGGATCATTATCCCTTGAAAGTAGTTCCTACGACAGGGTGATAGCCCCTGTTCATCTTGACCCTGATCATCCTGTCCTGAAAAAACTCCAGAATACACCCCGGATCTCCCATCATGAAGCAGTGAAATGGATCCTCGGAGAAAATCTGCCATCGGCCCTGGTAGAGATAACAGGGGCACAGGGGAAAACAACAACAGCCCATGCAATTGCCCATATATTGCCCGGCTGCGGCATACTCCACACTTCCCGCGGAACATTTCGTTACCCGGAAAAGGAAAAACTCTTCCAGCGGAGCATTACACCCGCTTCCCTGCTACTCGCTGTTAATCTCGCAAGGGAGCTGGGCGGCTGGCTCGTTGCCGAGGAGTCCCTTGGAGTTACCGGTGCCGGTGACCTTGTAGTTATTACTTCAGACCTTGATTATCGGTGTGCGGCCGGGAAGAAGTCTGCATTTGCAATAAAGATGGATTCTTCACTCCGCGCCCGGCGAATTCTCGTTGCCCCGGGGGTTTATTCTTCCCGCCCGGACACGGTTCATGCGGATACGGTAGTCAGGATTGATGGCAACCGGTCCGATTATAATTACAATGGTATTGTGGGCTCTTTTGAAAACGGGAGCTACGATACCGTGGCCCAGGCGGGCCGAAACCTGCGCACCTACCTGGACATGGATGTGCAGGTGCTGGCCGAGCAGCTGATGGCCAACAAACTGGGCGCCGTGGTGGCGATTGAGCCTTCCACCGGTGGCATCATCGCGATGGCCAGCGGACCTACCTACGATCCCAACCTGCTTACCGGATCGCGCCGAAGGCGCAATTTCTCCTATCTTCTCTCGGATACGGCCCGTCCGCTGTTTAACCGGGCAATCAAGGGGCAGTATCCACCGGGCTCTACCATCAAACCCATGGGGGCGATGATCGCGCTGGATGAAGGAGTGATCACACCGGAATTCGGGCTGGGCTGCGGCGGTGCTTACATGGGCTGCCGAAGGCCGATCAAGTGCACCCACGCCGGCGGCGGCCACGCGGCAAACCTGCGACTGGCCATGGCCAATTCCTGCAACTCCTATTTCTGTCATATCTACCGGCTCGCGGTGGACAACCCCGCATATGGAAATGTCAAGGACGGATACCTGAAATGGAAGGAGTATGCCAATTCTTTTGGCATGGGTGTTCGGCTGGGCAT
>JALOPT010000175.1 GCA_025453715.1 Methanoregulaceae archaeon
CTTTATTGTTGCCGGAGATGTAGGCAAAGAGCGGGCTGAAACCGGCATCGCTCCCGGGACTGTCCACGGTCGCAAGCACTATTGCAGGGTAGTGCCGGAATTCGATCTCTCCGGTATCCCCTTTGACCGTGTAGGGAATAGTCTCCGTCGCTGGCTGGGCCAGCAGAACGAGGACAATGAGCAGGATAATTATAACGGCAGACGACACAAGCAAAACTTTTCTCATACTGCCCAATGGGATCCTGCATGATAATAAAGGCACGTGTCCAGTGAGGGTTATAACAACAGGTTGCGGTACCCCACTGTCTATTATAAAACGATGTACAGGTGGTCTTCATGCCGGGGCCGGTGGATTCCAGTCCCCGGTAAGGCATCCCGGGGAATTTTACAGGACCAATTATTTCACCGGTACTTTTTACACTATCTGTCTTATCATGGCGGTAAAACCTTCGGAGTTCAAGGTTAGAATATAGTACAGAGTTTTGATCTACGCTAGGGACCCCTGCTGATACAGAAGACGATCCGATTCAGCAGGATCAGTCCCTCATCTGTTCCGAATGACTGATGAGTAATATGCCAGAATAACCATTGCAAACCTTTGCGGCTGAAAGAAGGAATATACCGAAATCCTTAACAAAGTATCCACAAAAACAACAACGTGAGCGATTCGAGTGAGATACCTGACCGTAATAAGTGTTTTGATTGCGCTTGGTATGATGGCTGCCGGATGCAGTCAGGTGATTCCACCAGGTCCAAAAGCCGTGGTGATTGGCGTGATGCCGTTCAATGAGCAGTACATACTCGGTGAAATGACTGCACTCCTGCTCGAAAAAGGGGGTTATCAAACGGAGATCCGGTCCGGCATGAACAACGCTGCTCTCTATGAGGCGGTAAAATCAGGCCAGGTAGACATGTATATCGATTATACCAGTTCCGTCTACTACCAGCTTCCCAACCGGGTGCCGGTTGACCGGTGGGCGCCCGACGAGGTGTATTCGATCGTGGAAAAAGGCCTGGCCGGAGATGGCATCCTGCTGGCCGGAAGGGCAGGCTTCCGGAATGATAATGTTATCGTGGTGCCCTCAGCCTGGGCTGCCCAAAGAAACGTCAGTAAGATAAGCGATCTAGCCCCGTATGCCAAGGATATGGTGTTTGGCAGTGACCTGGTCTTCCATGCCGCCGAAGAGGACGGTCTTCCCCACGTGGAGAAGGTGTATAATCTCTCTTTTAAGGAGGTCAGGTCCATGGACCCGGCACTTACCTTTATAGCACTCCAGTCCGGCAAGGTTGATGCGATCGTAGCGTATTCAACCGACTCACGGATAAGCCTCTTCAACCTGACCCCGCTGGATGATGACCTGTATGCCATGCCCCCGTACCATGCCATCCTGCTGGTGAACGGGGAACGGGCAAAGGATGAAAAGCTTATAACCACCCTTTCGCCCCTTATCGATGGTATCGACTCAGCAACCATGCGTGACCTCAACAGCCGGTTTGACGTGGACAAAGAGGACCCGAAACTCATCGCACGAGACTACCTGGTCTCCCGCGGACTGATCACGATGTAGGAGGGATATCGTTCCACAGCTATCCGTAGACAAACAGGGGACTGCGAGTATCAGGTTCGAGAGTATTACCAAACGGTATGGTCCAATCACTGCAGTAGACCATCTCGATCTGGAAATCAATCCCGGTGAGCTTTTCGTTCTGATCGGTCCTTCCGGAAGTGGCAAGACAACCATGCTCAGGATGGTCAATCGTCTGGTTGAGCCCGATGAAGGAAGGATTCTTATCAATGGTGAGGATATCACGCTCCTTGACCCGGTCGATTTGCGGCGTAATATCGGGTATGTTATCCAGAACATCGGCCTTTTTCCCCACCTGACCGTTTCGGGCAACATAGGGCTTGTACCCACACTGGCAGGGATGCCCGGAGGCCTTCTGCAGGAGCGGATCAGGCACCTCCTTTCCCTTGTCAAGCTCCCTCCTGAACTCTTCATGGACCGCTATCCCCGGGAACTCTCCGGTGGCCAGCAGCAGCGGGTAGGCCTTGCCCGCTCCCTGGCCATGGATCCTCCGCTGCTCCTTATGGATGAACCATTTGGTGCACTTGACCCTGTGCTTCGCCACCAGCTCCAGCAGGAGTTTCTGGGGATACGTAAACAGCTCAACAAGACCATCCTTTTTGTGACCCATGACGTTGAAGAAGCCTTCCGTCTGGGCGACAGGGTGGGTGTCGTTAATGAGGGCAAACTGATCCGGGTAGGGACCCCTGAAGATCTCATTATGAACCCGGGTTCTTCTGCGGTTGCATCCTTAATCAGTGTGGAGCAAAAGATGCGGTACCTGGACCACCTCTCGGTTAAGGCAATGATGATCCCGATCGATCCTTCCCATATCCTTGACGGGGATCTTTTCATCGATAATGCCCGTGAAATTATGATGGCATCACATGCGGATTATATCCTCACAGGGCGTGAGGGAGTTGTGGAAGGGATTGCCTACCCGCATGACCTTCTCCCTGCGGGGGGGAAAGATGTACGGCTCGCGGGACAGGCACACAAGCTCCCAGTCTTTGATTCGTCCACCATTGCTTCTGAAGCGTTATCCGACATGAAACGGCAGGGAGCATCTATCGCTCTTGTCTCCGGACCTGGCGGAACCACGGGTCTTTTAGTGATGGATGAGATTGTGAGACTCCTTTTGTAACAGGACGAGTGAATATGGATACGCTGGCTTTGATTGCGGAGACCTGGCAGACCTACCACCTGACACTCAGGACGGTGCAGCACCTTGAAATGTTTGCCCTGTCCTTCCTGATCACGGTTGTTGTGGGTATCGCCCTTGGAATCCTGTTTTTTTATTCGATCAATTTCCGCATGGCCGGTTTATCCACGCTTACGGTTATCGAGATGATTCCCGATATAGCCCTCCTCATTCTCCTGATCCCGCTCGTCGGCATCGGGTTTCCCCCAACCATTTGTGCTGCGGTTCTCTACTCACTCCTCCCGGTTGCCCGGAATACCGCCGCAGGTTTACGGGGGGTAAGTCCTGATCTTATTGAGACTGCCACGGCAGTCGGCCTTAACAAACGGGATACACTGTATCATATACGGATTCCCCTTGCCCTGCCCCTGATCACCGCCGGTGTACGGATCGCGGTTATTTTCTGCATGGGGATTGTGACGCTCGGCGGGATTATCGGGGCCGGCGGGCTCGGAGCCCCCCTCCAGACCGGGATAACCACCGGAAACGATCTCCTGATTCTTGTAACCGGGTGCTGGGTGACATTTCTTGCCGTGGGTATGGATGGGATTGCATGGGGCTTTGGCCGGGTTGTCTCTGTGCGGTTCGGAGGACAACGATGAACACACTCCTGGAAGCGACGGTCATTCACATACTACTCGCCTACAGCGGACTTGCAATTGCTGTAGCAATCGGCATCCCGCTCGCGGTGCTCTCGCTCCGTTCCCGGACCGCGGGCGCAATCATCTCGACCATTACGGGGATCGGACAGGCAATCCCGATATTAGCCCTGGTAGCATTTATGGTGCCGCTGGCAGGAATAGGTTTTATGCCGTCGGTGCTGGTGATAGTGATCAGCACCCTCATGCCCATTGTCCGGAACACCTATGCCGGGATCTCATCGGTGGACCCTGAGCTTGTTGATGCAGCAGCGGGCATCGGTCTTACCTGGACCGAGACGGTGACGAAGGTAAGGGTCCCCCTATCCCTGCACGCCATTTTTTCAGGAATTAAGTTTTCCTCCATCATCGCCAACGGGGTAGCCATTGTTACGGTATTAATCGGGAGCGGGGGTCTTGGAGTCATTGTTCTCAGAGGGCTGGCACGGTTCTATGTTCCCGAAATTCTTATCGGAATCCTCCCCGCCATAGC
>JALOPT010000176.1 GCA_025453715.1 Methanoregulaceae archaeon
ATCCGCTCGGAAAGGCTGTCTTCATCATCACCGGGAAGCACCGGCACACATTTCTGAATGATAACCGGGCCGGAATCCATCATTTCGTCTACGAAATGGACTGTGCAACCCGCAACCTTCACACCGTATGCGATCGCCTGCCTCTGCGCATGGAGCCCGGGAAATGAGGGGAGGAGTGCAGGGTGAATATTCATAATTTTTCCATGAAATGACCGGACTATCTCGTTTCCGAGAATTCTCATGTACCCTGCAAGCACGACAAGGTCCGGAAGGCATTCTTTCATTGCGAAAAGCAGGGCATTTTCATAGGACTCCCTGGATGGAAATGCCCTGAAATCGACAATTGTAACCGGTACAGCTGAAAATTTCGCCCTTTCAGTTGCATAACAACCAGGGACATCAGAGATCAGGCGGACACAGGTACCTTTAATCTTCCCTTCTGAAAGTGCATCAAGAATTGCCTGGAAATTCGAACCCCTGCCTGAAGCAAGCACGATGATACGTTTTTTCCCAATTCCCGTGTCTTCATCCGGGAATGGTCCCGTTGTACATTTATCTTTCATCCGGCGTTTTCTCCCCCTGGCCCGGGCTTTTCATAATGATTTTCACTTTAACAATCCGTCTCCCCCGCATCTGTACAACGACCAGCGTCGCATTTGCCTCTGTAATCGCAACACTTTCCCCGGGATGGGGAATATGACCAAGGCGATCGATTAAAAGACCCCCGATTGTCTCGTAGGACTCGTGAACAGGGAGGTTGATGTCCAGCTCGTCATTGAGGTCCTCGACCCAGACCTGGGCATCCACGAGGTAGACTCCTTCCCCGACTTTCTGGATATCAGGCTCCTCCTGGTCAAATTCATCGAGAATATCACCGACAAGCTCCTCGAGTATGTCCTCTACCGTAACAATACCTGCAAAACTGCTGTACTCATCAAGGACAATTGCCATCTGTACTTTCCGTACCTGCAGTTCCTTGAGGAGATCATCGATCTTTTTCGTTTCAGGGATAAAATACGGGTCGTACATGATCTCGTTGATCGATGTCTTCTTTTTCCCGGAAAGGAGGACCGAGAACACGTCTTTTACATTCAATACACCGATGATGTTGTCAACCGTTTCGTGGTATACGGGGATCCTCGAAAACCCGGTATCGTTGAAGAGTTTCAATGCAGAATCAACCGTGTTGGTATCCTCCATCATCGCGACATCAATCCGGGGGGTCATAATTTCCCGGGCGGTGGTATCACCGAACTCGAGGACAGAGTAGAGCATCTCTTTTTCCTCTTCCTCGATGCTCCCCCCTTCCTGGCCGACATCGATCCACTCTTTAATCTCTTCCTCAGTCACCACCGGGACGGAAAGCCCATGTAAACGATGAGACTGGGTGACACGGTCGACTAGCCAGATAACCGGTGTAAGCACTTTTGAAAAAAACAGGATGACGGGGGCAACTGACAGTGCATAACTCTCATCGGCCCGTGTGGCAGATAATCTGGGGCCGATCTCACCAAATATGAGAATGAGAAGCGTGACGACACCGATCGCGATCGCGATACCAAGGTCCCCGAAAAATTCAATCGCGATAGCAGTAGCGATGGCAGCGGCACCAATATTGACGATATTATTCCCTACCAGGATGGTAATCAGGATGTGGTCGGGATGCTCTTTGAGCTGGGCCAGTGCTTCTGCACCTTTACGCCCTTCGCTGATGAGGGCCCGTACTTTAACCCTGTTTATCGCTATCAACGCCACTTCAGAGCTTGAAAAAAAAGCTGACAGGACAAGACAGATTACAAAAATGGCGATGTTAAGATAATAATCGGTCATCGGTCCCTCGCCGCTGGACTATATCGGATACATTCCTTCATAAGTAATAAAACACATCATAATCGCAGTCCGGTTAAATAAACCCAGCGATTCCCGGAGATGACAGCTATCCGGTTGTGTACTCCTTCATGAATGCTAGTTCCCGCATCAGCAGGTGGCATTTCTCTTCAGAGGAATACTCGTGATCAAAATTCCGGTCCTCGAGTTCAAGTGTCAGGTTGCCCTGGTAGCCATAGTCCATGAGTGCATGGAGTACCGTCACAATTTCGGGGCTGCCTTCAACCGGTAAATGCATTGACCTGCCGTTTGCCCTTGAGAGATGAATATTGACAAGGCGGTCATGGCACAGGTCAATATACCGGATTACTTCATCGAGAGACACCCCCATGGCATGGGACACGTCCAGGGTGAAAAACAGCCATTTTTCTTTATCAAGGAGCTCACGGACCCCATCGGGGGTACAAAGGAGCGAGTTTACCGAGACTTCCATATTCTCAATGGCAACCCTGACTGCGCTGCCACGGGACGCACACTGCATCCGTTCGATTAAATGATCAAAACGCTCATAGTCTGCTGCACTCGGGACCCTTTTTGCAGTCCGCCTGCCAGGGTGAAAGGTGAATACGGCTGCATTGATTGCTTCAGCCATTTTAAACGAATCCACCGCGTGGTCTAATGTTAGTCTGGCAACACCCGGGTTGATCGAACAGGGGTTTAAATCGAGGATTGGGGTATGGACCGTGTTATGTGACAGTTCCGGGTGGTTACGGAAACATGAATACAATTCCTGCATCGGCTGGCCCCGGAGCCAGAAGTCCGGAGTTTCAGGCCAGAATTCGATTGCATCAAGCCCGGTTTCACTGATAAAATCAAAGATCTCTTCACACGGGTATTCGTGGAAAAACATGCTTGAAACCGAGAAATGAACCATGATCGTAGTTAATATCCACACAGGCAATAAATATCTCTGTGATGAATTCCGGGCAGGGTACACTCGATATGTGGAAGGCCCCTGAAGAATCGCCGGTATTACGGGTATCAGAGCTTTCGGCAATTATTAAAGAGCTGTTCCTGGACGAACGTCTTGTGGACGTCCTCGTGGAGGGGGAGGTAACGAATTATAAGCACCATTCACGGGGTAACCGTTACTTCTCGCTTTCCGAGGAGGACGGCAGGGAAAGTGCAGTCATTAAATGCATGATGTGGAGTTCTGATGCCGGAAAGCTCCCGTTTGTCCCGGAAGACGGTATGCGTGTGATAGCAAGGGGGAGGATTGATTTCTATCCGCCGGGTGGTAACTGCCAGCTGTACGTGAAAAGTATGAGGCTTGCAGGGGCCGGTGAGAAATACCTGCTGGTGGAGCGCTGGAAACAGGAACTTTCTTCAGAGGGCTGTTTTGCTCCTGAACGAAAACGACCGCTTCCACTGTATCCCTGCGTAATCGGTGTGGTGACATCGGGGACGGGGGCTGTTTTGCAGGATATTAAAAATGTAATCAACCGCCGTTACCCGCTCCGGATAATCCTGTCACCCACCGCCGTGCAGGGGGATGGCGCACACAGGGAAATTGCCGCGGCCATCAGGAAAATCGATGGTAAGGTTGATGTGATAATTGTCGCCCGGGGCGGGGGCAGTTTTGAAGACCTCTTCCCTTTCAATTATCCCGAGGTAGTACGGGCGATTGCGTCCTGCAGCACCCCGGTCATAAGTGCCGTGGGGCACGAGGTGGACACAACCCTTGCAGATTATGCCGCAGACGCCCGTGCTCCAACCCCTTCAGCGGCGGCGGAAATGGCGGTCCCTGACCGGGCTGTGCTGTTAGCCGCTCTCAGGGAGTACCGCTGTGCCATGGTAGATGCAATCGGCAGCCAGCTGGAGAAGGCGTTCGATGAACTTGCAACACTGCGGGAAAGGATTCACCCGAAAAAACTGGGGTACCGGATCATTGAGCGGCGGCAGAATATCGACGATATCGCTGACAGGCTCCTCCTTGCCACGAGGGGCAAAGTAT
>JALOPT010000024.1 GCA_025453715.1 Methanoregulaceae archaeon
AACGTCCTGGTTCATCTGGATGTAACTGCCACACCTGTTGCCCATGTGAAGGTCAATTCCTGACTGGGCCAGGCGTTCCCTGTCTTCCGCTGAAAGACCGAGGTCCCTCCCTAGTTCTGCCGGCATTCGAGGCACTCCTTGTAACCACGTGCTTTGATATCTTTTAAGATCTCTCTCGGGTTTCCGTGACAACGGATCTCCCCGTCACACATTACATGACCCCTGTCTGCGTCAAGGTAATCGAGGATATACCCGGTATGCGTAATAACAAGCCCGCTCTTTTTCCGCTTGATAATATGCGCTTCCTTTTCCAGCAGCTTCCCGATAGCGGCCCCTATCAGGGTTATGTTTTCCAGGTCAACGCCGCTTTCTGGCTCATCGAGCATGACAAAATCCGGTTTCTGCACCATCAACTGGAGGACCTCGCTCCGCTTGATCTCCCCGCCGGAGAATCCCTTGTTGATATCCCGCTCAAGGAACCGGTCCATGTGCATGTTTTTTGCATATTCGGCAACATCTTCGGCCTTATTCCCTGAAGTCGCAATTAGCAGCTTTCCTAGCTTCAGCCCGGATATGGTCGGAGGCCTCTGGAACATAATGCCAATCCCGAGTTTTGCCCGTTCATGGATTGGCAGCCGGGTAATATCAGTGTCTTTAAATGATATCGTCCCGTTTGTGACCGTGTAGTTTGCAAATCCCATTATTGTCATGAGCAAGGTACTCTTACCGGAGCCGTTCGGCCCCATGAGCACATGGGTCTCACCTTCCTTAATCCGGAGGTTGACATCATGAAGGACTTCCCTGTCTCCCACCTTCACGTGGAGGTCTTCAATATCAAGCATAATCGAGTCAGGTAGAGTATATTGGTACCGAACCATTAAACGCTTTTCAAAGAGCTAGTTCATAGATTTTTATCCGGAATAGAGAATCAGGTTGTTGTGTCCACGGAGATTATTTGTTTTTACTGATCAGCTAGCCTCCTAATCACGCATCTTGCGGGTTCCAACGAGAGAATTTAACCGTAACAAGCGTTTATATACAGTAAATGGCCTCCCTGAAAGGGAAAACTAACAAGGTGCATGATAAACCGGGCAAGGAAAAGATCAGGAAGGGAACAGGATCCAAAAAAGAACTGATAGTGTCTCCTGATCCCCCGGAGATCGGGGATTATATAAACCGGATAATCTGTGGCGATACACTCCGTGCGTTACGTTCAATGCCGGACCGATCAGTTGATATCGTGATCACATCACCACCCTATAATTTCGGTCATGCCTACGCACAGGACGAACGCGATGACACCCTTGAGTGGAATGAATATTTCAGGACCCTCCACGATATATGGGCCGAGTGCTACCGTGTACTGAAGCCCGGTGGCCGGATCGCCGTAAATGTCCAGCCTCTGTTCTCTGATTATATTCCGACCCACCACGTAATTTCCAACCAGCTTATGGCACTTGGTTTCCTCTGGAAAGCGGAAATATTGTGGGAGAAAAACAATTATAACGCGAAATACACCGCATGGGGAAGCTGGAAGTCCCCCTCAATGCCGTACCTGAAGTATACGTGGGAGTTTATCGAGGTTTTCGATAAGGAAACTCATAAAAAGGCAGGTGCACGTGAGCAGATCGATATTACTGATACGGAATTTAAAGAGTGGGTTATCGGTAAATGGTCGTTCCCACCTGAAATCCGGATGAAAGAGTATGGTCACCCTGCAATGTTCCCCGAGGAATTGCCGAAACGGCTTATGAAACTCTTCTCGTACAGGGAAGATATTGTTCTTGACCCTTTTAATGGCGCAGGGACGACATCACTTGTCGCGTGGAAACTGGGAAGACGCTTTATTGGCATTGAAATATCGGAGGATTACTGTAACTGTGCCCTCCGGAGGATATATAATTCGGAATTCATCCCGGCATCTTCGTCCGGCAACCAGGTCCCGGGAATAATCCACCTGAAATGATTATGACGGGGCTCCTTAAACGGATAAAGAGTCCATCTGCAATGATGCGATGAAACATGGGTTATAGAATGGTATCGATTTCCGCGATTGAGCCGATAACCCTTGTTGGCCCGGGGTCGGCAAGGGCAAGGGCCCCGGAACTGAATTTTCCGGTTTTCACTAAAATACCCTGCATGCCTGCCTTTATTGCACCACCAGTATCGCTGACAGCATCGTCCCCTATCATGACCGCATCAGCGGGTTCAAGACCCATTTCCCTTAGTATCATTCCGAAAAATTCCGCGGAAGGTTTGCCCATAAGTGTCGCCGTTTTTCCTGTGGCGTACTCAATCCCCCTTACAAATGGTCCGGCAGACAGCATCAGCCCGTCACTTCCCATCCAGTACCGGTCATTCTCAAGTGCAATTATCCCTGCCCCTTCCTGCACCAGCCGGAACGCCTGGTTCATTGTTCCATAATTGAAATTATCGCCTGCGTCACCAATGATGACCCAGTCAGCATCTCTGTCACGGTGTAACAGCCCGGCTGCTTCAAATTCAGAGCGGAGGTCCACGGTGGTGAGCAGATGACACCGTTTGAGCCCGGTGCTTCTGATGTAATTTATTGCTGCAACCGACGGTGTAACGATTTCATCCATCCTGATATCAAATCCAAGTGCAAGGAGACGGGACTCAATTATCTTCCGGCTTTTCCTGGTGGTATTCGAAACGAACCGGGTTAAATAGCCCCGTTTTTTCAGGTAACGGAGGGCCTCCGGGGCCCCGGGGACAGGATTATCCCCTGTATACAGCACCCCGTCAAGATCGAGTAATATTCCCTTTACATTCATACAGTATGTCCCCCAAGAAAACCGGTAAAAAGTGACCGGCATATCTGATGGCTTTCACTTATATAGCAGGAAGTATGCGATATGATTTCATCCCGGTCTTTTCTTCCTGCTGACTGACACCAGTCGTGGATAATCTCTTCTGTAACTTCCGGGTGGAACTGTACACCGGTTGCGGAACCAATGGTAAACATCTGGTTTTCTACCGGGTCACCCCGGTACACTAATTCACTCCCTTCAGGCAGGTCAAAGCACTCATTATGCCATTGGAACACGGTCAGGTTATTTCCGGTCTTCGCGTGGCCTGATGGCACGTTTTCCCTGATTTCACTCCAGCCTCTCTCTTCCTCGCAGGAGTACACTTTTTTTCCTAGCGCCGAGGCGATAAGCTGGGCACCAAGGCAGATCCCGAGAATAGGAGTACCGGATATGATTGCTTCACGGATAAGTTGTTTTTCCTGGAGCAGCCAGGGGTATTCTGCCTCGTTGTTGACACTCATCTGGCCACCAAGGAATACGAGGTGTGTGCCATTAATTACCCGGGGAACCCTGCCGGTTTTGAAGAGCGGGACAATAGCATATTCGAGGTCTTTTTCCCTGAGCAAATCCAGTAAATACCCTGCGGACTCTCCGGTGCCGTGCTGGAACAGTACGATCATTCTTTCAACAATAATCTTAGGACGCTGCCTTATGCTGTTTTCCCCACTGGTTTTTGTGATGCGGTGATCTGGAACCTGAAAAGGTTTTTTCTACAAATCACCAGCAAAATACATGAATTGTGCCCTGATTTGAAATCAGGGAGAGTATATCCCCATCATTGGTAACCATTCACTTTCACCCTCCGCGGCATAGGTTTGAAAAGCACAGGGTGTATGTTCGATTAGCATGATCTCCAACACGTCCTATGATACAGTCTGCAGGCAATGGCGATCAAAAATTAATGAGTCCCATGATTTCCAGGTTATCAGGAATGATTCGGTATTCAGAGCAGGTTTTTCTGGGGCTTCTGTCTTTGATTCTGAGTTCCGGAAGGCCAGCCATTTAAAAACTGTTTACATGAACCGGTATGCGGGAATGGCTGTCGAGGAGGTATTTGACGGCAGGACCAAATACACCCCTGACGGGGAATGTTTCGAAATTACAACACCTACTGATATCCGGATATCCCCTCCGGACCCTGATCTGGTGCGAAAAAGAATTCTCGAAGACCTTACCCTGGTCAGGGGGATCGGCCCGGTAACCGCCATAGGGTTGCGAAAAAAAGGACACAGGACAATACATGACCTGGTCTCCCACCGGAGATTCCGGAACGGGGCAAAAGAATGCATCACCCGGGTCCTTGAGGGTAAGCCGGATGAAATTGTCTCTTTCATAGAACGCCGGCATTCCCCATCCCACCCGTTATCAGTCCTGGCGTCGGGAATATACGGGTGCAACTCATATCTCTTCCTAGACCTTGAAACCATGGGGTTTTTCTCAAGGCCGGTCATTCTTTTCGGGATTGCTGCATTAGAGGACCACCGGGTTATTGTACGCCAGTTCCTTGTCCGGGACATGGAAGAAGAATTACCTGCACTTGAACTGACGCTGCAGAACCTCCGGGAAAAACCGGTCGTTATTTCATACAACGGAAAAGCGTTTGATATCCCCTACCTTATCTCCAGATCTGCGTTTTACGGGGGTATGATGGACAGGCCACGCCATCATATTGACCTCCTTCATGCATCCCGGCGAAATGCGGGACACCTGCTGCAGGACTGCAGGCTTGGAACCATTGAAAAACACCTGCTGGGGATCTCAAGATCATCTGACCTCCCGGGAAGTATGGTGCCTGAATTCTACGAGACCTACCTCCAGACAGGAAACCCGGGACCGCTCGTACCAATCGTGGAGCACAACCAAAAAGACGTGACCAGTCTCGCAAAATTACTGTTCCTTTTTTTAACAGGGGAGCAGGAATGACCATTGGTGATGTAGTCGCGACATTTGAACATGACCCGGAATATTGCCGGCAAACTGCATATATCGAGACCATTCCAGCCAGGGATGCGATATATCGAAAATTAATAAAACCACTTCCCTTCCCGCTGGAGGCGTTCCTCTCGAGCAGGGGGTTGTCACTCTACACCCACCAGTGTGATGCGATCGAGTCCATCCGCAACAGGCGGGACCTGATCCTGACGACAGCTACGGCTTCAGGAAAGACTCTTGCCTTCACTCTTCCCATTATTGAACACCTGATTAATGATCCGTCAGCTACAGCCCTTTACCTGTACCCTACCAAGGCCCTCAGCAATGACCAGCTGAAGACCTTACAGGATATCGAAAAAAATACAGGGGTAACACTAAACCCCGCGATATATGACGGGGATACCCCGGCAGGACGACGGCCGCTGATCCGGTCAGGGTCCCGTATTATTCTCTCCAATCCCTATGAGCTGCATCATATCCTCCCATGGCATCACCAGTGGTCAGGTTTTTTTAAAAATCTTGCGTTTGTGGTCATCGATGAGGCCCACCAGTACAGGGGTGTGTTCGGTTCAAACATGGCATTTGTAATCCGTCGCCTCAGAAGGATCTGTGCACACCACGGGAATGACCCCCTGGTAGTCCTCTCATCGGCAACAATCGCAAACCCGGAGGATTTTGCAAGCCGCCTTGCCGGAAAATCAGTCACCTGCATTTCGTCTGACGGCTCCCCCCGTGGAACGAAACGTTTTGTCCTCTATAATCCCTTTCAGGATGGCGATTTGTCTAGGGCTACGAGCCGTGAAAGCGGGAAGATCCTCCGGATGTGCATGAACAATGACATGAGAATGCTCTGCTTTAGTGGTTCCAGAAAACTTACCGAGCTCATCACTCTCCGGGTACGTGATGACCTTATCCGGAAGGACAATGCAGACCCGGCCCTTGTCTCGGCATACCGGGCAGGGTACCTGCCGGAAGAACGGAGGGATATTGAAAACAGGATGAAACGGGGGCTTTTAAGGGGAATTGTCTCCACGAATGCTCTTGAGGTCGGTATCGATGTCGGCTGCCTTGACGGAGTTATTATGACCGGATTTCCAGGGACAATGATGTCAATTTGGCAACAGGCTGGCAGGGCCGGGAGGACCCCGGCTGAATCTGTTGCTATTCTTGTCGCAAACCAGGACCCTCTCGACCAGTATTTCATGAACCACCCGGACCGGTTTTTCCAGTCCTGCCACGAACATGCGATAATAGACCTGAATAATCCCTACATCCTGTCAGGCCAGGTTCTTTGTGCGGCGGCTGAACTGCCGGTAATACCCGGTACCGACGACATCTTTTTTGGAAATGATCTAACCCGGGTCCTGTCGTCACTCTCGGGGGAGCACCTGCTTAGCGTGACCCGGAGGGGATATATCTACTCAGGGAGCCGGAGACCTGTCGAACTGGCCAGCCTAGGAGCGCTCTCTACGATCACCTTCAGGGTAATCTGCAACGGGGAAACCCTCGAAACGATGGACCAGGCGCAGGCCTTCAGGGAAGCGCATGAAGGAGCGATCCTCTACCACCAGGGGGAGAAATTCCTGGTCAGGGTTATGGATTTGAATATCCACGTCATCAGGGTCGAACGCACTGATGTGGACTATCATACAAAACCAAACAGGTCGGTCGATGTCCGGATTGTCAGCGAGGAGAAAAACAGGATGGTCGGGAACAGCAGGCTTTCCTATGGGGAGGTGTCGGTTACCGAGCACTGTACATCATACCGGGTCATGCGCTACGATTCAATTCTCAGTATCGAACCGCTTACCCTGCCACCTGTAACCTTCAATACGCGTGCACTCTGGTTCGTCGCATCCCCGGAGACCTGTACTGCCATAGAGCACGGGGGTCTCGACCTTGCGGGGGGACTGCACGGTGCGGAGCATGCACTTATTGCCGTGATGCCATTCCATGTAATGTGTGACCGCAGGGATATCGGCGGGTTCTCTTCCCCGGCATTTCCGGGATCGGGAGAGCCAACGGTCCTCATATACGATGGTTATCCGGGGGGCATCGGCCTTGCAGAAAGCGCATTTACAAATTTTGAGGAGGTCGTGACAATGACTACCGGCCTGGTCCGGGACTGCAGGTGTGAAGAGGGTTGCCCGTCCTGCATCTATTCGCCAAAATGTGGCAATGATAACCAGCCACTTGACAAGCAGGCATCAGTCCTGCTTCTGGAATCACTCCATGAGTCCGGTTCCAAAAGGACTCAATATCCCCCTCCCCGGGGGGCCTGTAGCATTTCCGGTGAAGGGAACTAGAAAAAATACATTTGTAGCATTTCTTTATCGCCGCTGGGTCACCGGAAATCTGCGAGGAGTTTATTTTGAAGTGCCCCGGGATTCAGTAAGATTCTGCTATTCACTCAATTAGGACCAGGCCAAACGATACCACGTTGTCGTGGATAATCTTGCCATATTCCATATCTTTACAGGGGATCGTTGATAATTCCCATCCCACATTCCTTGCCGTTGCGAACACATCCATTCCCGCGGCCTCCATGCTCGGTCTGACAAGGTCCATATTGCGGCAGGTCCTCCGCATACTCTCGTCCACGGGCCCTCTGGCCTGTTCGGCAACACATTCCTCACAATAAATGCAGGGATATCCGCCGAACCCGAATGCCTTATAGTAACCATCGTAGAAAGCGGTCTTTTCCACCTTGTGCACAAGGCGGTTGACGAATAGTATCAGGTCCTTGTAAAACCCGTGAAAATCTTTGGGGATCTCATCCGGGCCGAAATGATCATGACCAGGTACACCTTCAAACCGGAGCAGGATCCCAACCTCATATTCGTTGACCATCGCCCTTGTTTCAGCGGGTGATGGGGCATACGGTGGACAGGAGAGGTGTTTTGCATATCCCTTGCACCCGTACCTGCATTTAAACCGGACCCACTCTGAAACCACTACATCAGATGCCGCTATCCGTCGAGCCGTTACTCCCTGCTCTCCCGCAAGGGCCTCCAGCTTCCTCAGTTCATCATCCAGATCGATCATGTAGTCCTTCCTCATCCGATTACTCAGGAGAGCTGGTATTAAGGATTTTGGGAAAAGGGGAGTTGTGAATAAATCTCAGCACCCGGGGGGTATGATGGAGAAAGATCATTTGGAAATATTCCCTGGTCATGCATCCTGATCACAATCTGATCGCCGGAGTATTTCTGACACGATCAGGCGGGAACTGCAGAGGACACCTTCCGGACACCTGGTTATCCTGACCACGCGTGCATCAAGTGACTGTTGTGCAAGCTGCCGGACAAGCAGTTCCGTATCAAAGTGCTGGTTGAACCCTATTGTTATTATATCCGGCCTGATCTCCCTGATTGGCCGGAACATGTCAACAGGGTCACCGAGGACAGCGTGGTCAACCGCACGGAGAGAGGCAACCATAGTCCTCCGCTGTTCTTCCGGAATTACCGGCCGCGGTTTGTGCTTCACATTTGCGTCCCGGGCCACGATAACAAAGAGCTCGTCCCCAAGTTTCCGTGATTCCTCGAGATAATAGATATGGCCAGGGTGTAACAGGTCAAACGTCCCGGTAGCCACGACACGGGTCATGGGATCACCTCAATAGTCGCTGCAGTACCATCGGCATGATAGCACCGCCAGTCTGACCGTGTATAGGGTAATCCAATAATGAAATGGATACGTCCGATACTTGGGAAAAACCGCAGGTCCGCGTCAGATGGCGAAAGGGCCCCGTTGGGATGGCTGTGAGCGCTGCCGGCGACATGCGGGTCAAGGGGCATCATGTCGTAGTGCAGGTTTGCATGGCCCTCACCACTCGTTGTTCCGGGTAGGAGGTTCAGCTCATTGATGATACCATCTTTCTCAAGTAATACCCCGACAAATTCGTTAGGATGGCTCTCAATGGCAACCTGGCACATCAGGTCCAGTAATTCAAGGCGTATTCCCCGGATATTCATTATGGTGTCTGGTCCTCCAGATTACTGTTAATTCTGCTGATTTCCCGGGATATTAAATATCCAAGGGTTATTTCTGGCCGAGGATTTTAATCATATGATAGCCGAACTGTGTTTTTACTGGTCCGACGATTTCTCCTTCCTTCCCACCAAACGCAGCCTTCTCGAATTCCGGTACCATCATATTCTTCCCAAACCAGCCAAGGTCACCACATTTCTTTCCTGACGGGCATGTGGAGTACTTTTTCGCTAGTTCATCAAAGCTCTCACCATTATTCAGCCTTTTTTGCAGGTCCCGTGCCTGGTCTTCCGTCTTGACCAGGATATGTGCTGCATGCACCTGTCGCACCATGAGTATAGTAAAGGCGTGCGCGTTCTAAAAAGGTTACTGGGTAGATACGGGTAAAATGGCTTTTCTTCAAGGTTGTTAATCCACGCGCATTATTTTTAATACCGCTGCAGAATTAAAAAAAACCATCCTGTTCAAAACTCCGGCCAAACCGTATAGCCAGTTCCGCTTTGTACAGCTCCTTTCCAAGGTACGCAGCATGGTCGAGTAGTGATACATCACCATTTTTCAGAATTGTTGCAAAAATATCCTCCCATGAGCGCCCCTTTACAGCCCTTCCATTAATAACTGCGACGATCTGATCATCTTCAACACCAATCCTGAAGTTCCCTTTCGGGTCGTATTGTAGTTCCCTATCCGGCTGATTAGCATACTCCAATGATTGAAAGGAAAGCGGGGGCTCCCTTCTCCTTCTTTTTTCCTTAAGAATGAGAAGATCAATTCCCAGGTCTTTCGGGTAAGGGCGGTCAGCAGCAAGGGCAACCATTTCTGTGGCAGTCCGCATCTCCCGGACTGAGCCTTTTGTCTTGTCGCTGTGTTCACTCGTAAAAATTACTGATGCCCCGGTCTCTTTCGCCATTCCGGCAAGAAGCGCATTCATACCGGGAGAGTCGGCATCCAGTAATTCCACAACGTTCCCCGCTCCAAAGAAAACCGGGTACCTGCAGCGTTCCGGAAAAGCAGAAAGAGACCTGATAAGACCGGAACCAACCGGCTGGAGGAGCGGGTCAGCGATGATACAGGAGATCCCCGCAGCCTCGGCAAGCCTGACGTTCTCTTCAAGTAACTGCCCAGTCGGTACAATGACTGCGGCAATACCCGCATCAGCGACAGCTTTCCCGATAACAGGTATATTGCCATCGTGAAGGCTGAGGACAATATCTGCACGGAAAAGCCCTGCTGCGATCAGGACCGGGTCCTGCGTATCAATTGCAAGGGGGCCGGGCACTTCAGTAACCAGGGAAAAACACCGGGTAACATCATCCGGTGTTGCATCAAACCCGAACCCCAGGTCCACAATATCCGCCCCGGACCGGAAGGCCTGCTCAACAGCGCCTCTTACGTCCTCATGCCGATGGGCATCCATGATTTCGGCAAGGACTTTGATCCTCGAAGACCCGCCGATCCTGGTACCCCTGATAACATAGTCATAAGACGCATCCAGTTCGAGTTCATGGAGTTTCCGGCGGGCTTCATCACGTTTTACTGATGCGATAAAGTCATCAGCCGGGACTGACCGGGAAAGTGGCAGCGTATCCAGGGAGGATAGTACCATCGCGAGGTCCGCCGCATGTCGAGGCCCGAGATAAACAGGGATGCCGGTCTCCTCCTCTACCGGAAGGAACGAGGCAGTGACCATACCGGATACGATTACCATATCGTAATCCCCTTTCTGTACCAGGTCACGGAGTGCAGCCGGGGTTAAAAATGAGGCAATTTCCCCGGTGACAACCACATCAGCGTCAAACCCGTAGGCAGCTTTCTTCACTGATTCGTAGGTTGCCGCACCGGTCGGGAGGAGAATACGCATAAGTTCCCTTAATATCAGGGAGATTAAAAATTGATATGGTTATATGCTCACCTGCGATCTCCATGTTCATACTAACTATTCCCGGGATGGGGAAAGCAGTATAGAAGATATAATACACCGTGCGGAAGTAATCGGCCTTGATGCCATCGCAATCACCGACCATGATACTATTGACGGGGCAAGGGCGGCCCTTAAAATTTCCACAAAAGTCCTCATTATTCCGGGGATCGAGATCTCAACCAGGCAGGGCCACCTTATTGCCCTCGGGGTATTGACAGAATTCCCAAAAGGTCTGGATGTCATTGAAACGATTGCAATCGCACGTGAACAGGGGGCACTCCTCATTCTTCCTCACCCGTTTCACATGATGCGACATGGCGTTGCACTTCATTTCAGGAGCGCACTCGGTTCGGTTGATGCTGTTGAGGTCTTCAACAGCAGGTATATCGTAGGTTCTGCCAACCGGAGAGCCGCGAAATTTGCAAAAAAACTTGGGAAACCCTGTGTCGGAGGGAGCGACGCACATAATGCCCGGTACGTGGGTTATGGGAAAACCCTTGTCAACGCAGCACCTGATGTACCATCAATTCTTGGAGCAATCCGGAACGGGGAATCGGTTGCCACGGGAAGGATGACACCCCTCCGTACCTACACCCGCCAGTCGCTGAGAAACACATGGAAGAAACTGAAACGCCGGGTATACCAAAAGTAAAACTGGCATTCCGTGTTGCCTACCGTGGCGACAATTTCAACGGCTCGCAGATGCAGCCAGGGTTGAGGACAGTCGAAGGAGAATTTATCGCTGCATGCCAGCGCGTCGGGCTTTTCGAGGACTGGCGGGATGCCTGTTTTGCTGCATCGGGTCGGACCGACCGGGGTGTGCATGCAACCGGCCAGGTCTTCTCATTCCTGACCGGGACCCCTTCCCGTGCTGTTGCGGCTCTGAACTTTCAGCTTCCTCCGGACTGCTGGTGTACCGGTTATACACTTGTCCCGCCGGGGTTTCATCCCCGCTATGATGCAAAATACCGGACATACCGCTATTTCTTCCGGGAGCAGGATCTTGATACTAAACGAATGGAAGCAGCAGCCACACTTTTCCTGGGGGTCCACGACTTTTCAGGTTTCGCACGGGTAGACAAGAAAAACCCTGAGCGGAAAGTCCTCGCAGCATCAATAGGGAGAGACGAAGGAGTCATGTTCCTTGAGATAACTGCGGAGAGTTTCTTATGGCACATGGTACGTTGTATCGCATCAGCCGTGCGTGACATCGGGATGGGCACAACTGATGAGGCCGGGATCAGAAGGAGACTTGAAGGGGATTATTCGGGAGGGATCCACCCTGCACCCCCTGATGGACTTGTACTCTGGGATGTAGTGTACAATCTGCCTTTCACACCGTTACCCCAGGAGGCGAGGAGACTGGAAAAAATCAGGGAATGGCAGGGCTATCACAGGGTTATGACCGGGATATGCCGTATTTTTTCTGAACCTGAAACCCACCGTCGGGAAATGCCCTGATATTTTTTCACTCATCTGCCCGGATAGACGAGAAGGATACCCTGTGAAAGAATACAATACCTGCGACAGTGTATTGGTACATTGATGAAATTTAACTGCACCCGGTGTGGAAAATGCTGCATGGTATCGGGCAGGCACATCCGCATTGAGCGCAAGCTTGGTGAAAGGGACTACTACTGCAGGGATTTGGTGTCAGGAAACCTTGCCGTAACCCATGTAGAGTCCCCCTACCTGCCGGTATTCAGGGAAAAAGGCGGGTACCTGGAAGGAGATGACCAGTGCCACTTCCTT
The DNA here is from genome assembly GCA_025453715.1 of Methanoregulaceae archaeon. GTDB lineage: Archaea > Halobacteriota > Methanomicrobia > Methanomicrobiales > Methanospirillaceae > CAIKOD01. The sequence continues at coordinate 12,427 of JALOPT010000024.1, forward strand.
ATCAGGACAACGGATGGGTATGCATGCGTGGTGTACAATTCCCGCCCGGTATCATGCAGGGAATTTAAATGCTGCCGGATGCGGATATATCGTGGTGGGAAAAACCTAGCGGGGACAATTAAAGGCCGCCGCAGCCTTTCAACTACTGACCCGGACCTCGAAAAATTCTGGAACGACCGCATCCGGTTACTCCGGATCGATGAGGATGGGCAGTGGGACATGAAAGTGAAAACACTGCTGGAAGATGCAGGGTATAACGTGGAATTATATACATCGTGACTCCAAAAACCAATTTTTTTTTCAATACTAATAGGTTAATACCGGATAATCTACAACTATAATACGGAATATAATGACGGAAATCCCAAAAGAGGAGTATCTTTTCAAGTGTACCTCGGCTTGTGCCGGGTGTAGCTCATCACTGGTGCTCCGGTATATCCTCAAGGCAGCAGGTCCTGACAGCGTCCTCGTGATACCGGCCTGCTGCACGGCTGTTATC
>JALOPT010000177.1 GCA_025453715.1 Methanoregulaceae archaeon
CGGCAAGGGCCTCTTTACCCCGATTACTGCAGGAGTGCCGAAAGGAATACCCGCCACTATCCCGGTAGATTACACAACGCCTGCTGTTGCAACGAAACCATTGATAATCTTCAGTGACAAGGGCCTCTCGCCAGCATTCATCAAGCTTGCAAACCTCTATGTGGTAAAATACCCTGACACCGATGTCCAGGTCTATTTCGGTCCAAGCAGCACCATGGTTACCAAGATCACGAAGAATGGTGAGGTAGCTGACGCCATAGCAATCGCTGATCCGACTGTTATTGAAACACAGTTGTACCCGAAATACACGGAATATTATGTCAGATTTGCAAGTGCAACCAATTCGACTACCGGCGTAAAAACTGAGTACGGTATTACCGGCCTGTCGGTTGCTGCAAACCCGGAGGGTGCGATCCAGTGGATCCAGTTACTCCTCGGTGATGGTGGCCAGGCAATCCTCAAGGATGACGGACTGACACCAATCAACCCACCATTAGGACGTGGAAATGTCCCCTATTCCCTGATGCCGCCCGTACAAAAGGGCTGAAGTCACCCTCATTTCTCTCTTTTTTTAAAAAAATTATGGCCCTTAAAAATACGCTTTACCACTGACGGGTAATTCCCCATGCCATAACAGATATCAACAGAAGAGGTCCCGGGTCAGACCCTGGTAAGGATGCTATTTATATAAGGGTTTAACATCAATTTTAAACAAATTATTTTCCTTCCCGGAAAGGAGGTGAAATGCATCGTGGAGATCCCTGATACTATCACAATAATGCCCGAATTACCCCTGGATAGCTCATTCATGAATGGATCCAGCTTTTGCGTTACCCTTAAGCCGGGCGGACTGACTGATAAAATTGTCAACCAGTCTCCCGTGCAGTACCTCGTAGCGGTCCGGGACGCCTCAGTTGCCTGGGTTGATTTTACCACAAAGGAACTGCAGCATGAGATAGAGGTTATCGGCCCTGCAATGGGATTCCAGAGAGTTGACTACCAGAAACTGTTTTCAGGGTTCTACTCGTCCTATGAAGACTACGATGATGAACTCGGGATTATGCTTCCTGCCGTAGCAATGACCGACGAAGACATTATGATTCGTCCGATTGTCATCCTGATCCGGGGTAATACCATCGTCACGGTGCACAACGAGGACATCAACAGGCTCCTCCGGTTCTCCCGGTATGCCCAGCCGTTCCTGAAGAAACTGAAGGCTGACAATACCCCGGACAGTATCACACTTGTCCTTGAGCGCATTATTGATGAAAACAATGACCGTAATTTTGAGTTTCTCCGGGGGATTGAGGCGCACGGGGACAGTATCAGCAAGGCATTAATCGAAGAAAAAATGGGCAGGCAACAGATAGCCCGTGATATCTATAACATGAAGCATATCCTGATCGATTACCTGAATGTCCTCTGGGCGACGAAGGATGTGACAGAATCGCTCCGTTATGGAGATTCAGACCTCATCACCGATGATGAACACCTCCTTGGGAGGATTGGAATCCTATCGAATAACATCGACCGCCACATTGAACTTTCTGAGCAGATGTCAACCGTGCTCGCATCCGGCCTTGAAGTAATGCAGAGTATCTATAATAACCAGTTGCAGAGCCTGAACAACCGGTTCGCCCTGGTCACGGCCTACCTGACAGTCCTTGGTACAGCATTCCTTGTCCCGAACACCATCGCAACCATCGCCGGCAGTGGGGTTATGGGTGGTACAATGGGGGAACAGTGGTGGTACGTACCGCTTCTTGCTCTCTCGACCATCGTGGCAACATTAGCTTCGTTCCTCTGGGTGCTCCACGTCTGGAAACGCAGGAAAGAAGATTTTTAATAACGGAATACCATTTTGAGAGGTGGAGTGGCGGACATTTGCCCGCAACTCAATGTTTTCTTCATGTAAGTGTGGGATAACATGGTATCCCGCCTTAATCAAAAAACCGACCCATTTAACTGATAATTTTTTTAAATTTTGCTTGCCACCATTTCACGAATGAGTGGATGGAGTCCCGGATACCGATTTAGCATTTGCAGTGCAGTGACCGCCTCTTCATTTCCTTCTATTGCATAGTTCCCTAGAAAATCCACGGCCACTCGCTGACTGTGATTAATCATCGGTTCATCAATGCCTTTCGCAATGATATACAGGTTGAATACCTTTTCATCCTTGAAGATCATGGAGATCACCAATTCGTATTAGTAATTAAGTTGATAAAATGGTATTGTTAATCAATATTTGTATATTTATTGTTTACATTTTTTTTCAAGTGATCAAATAGAATTGGAAGCGGTCAAATTCTTTGAATATCTATTAAACAGCAGCAATATCATTATTGAATATGATCTGTTAGTTAAGTACATTAACAGAATAACGGGGTTATTTGGTGGAAGAAGAGGTTCACGGCGGATTCAAGTATAACCTGTCAGAGCTTGCCGGGGCACTGGGAGATTTCGGGACAATTCTTCCCCTGATGTTTGCAGTTGCTCTCGTATGCAATCTCAACCTTGGAATAATTCTTCTCTTCTTCGGCATCTGGTTCATCGTTACCGGGATCTATTATCGCCTGCCAATTCCAATCGAACCGATGAAAGTGATTGCCGTTGTAGCGATTTCAAGTGTTCTTGCCGGTCCGGAACTTGCCGCTGCAGGTATTCTCCTTGGCCTCCTCTTTTTCTTCCTCGGTTTTGGCAAATGGATGTATTATATTGGGAAATATATCCCGAACGCGGTAATCAGGGGTATCCAGCTTGGGCTGGCTCTTTTACTCCTTAAATCTGCAGGGGACTTTATGCTCCAGGCCCCGATATTTTTTATATTCGGGATTGCTGTCATCGCGCTCGTATTCCTGCTTTCTTACTTTGGAAAGATCCCGGACCTGTCTGCACTAATCCTTCTTGTACTCGCTGTGACAATTGGTATCTTCCTGTACGGAGTCCCGGAAATTTATTTAATTAAGTTCCCGGGACTGGTAATCCCTTCGTTTGCCGATTATATTAACTCAATTCCCGAACTTGTCCTTCCCCAGGCGGTTATCACGATTACAAACGCGATCCTGGCCACTTCACTTCTTACGAAGGACTTGTTCTCCCGTGAAATACCTCCGGAGAGACTTTCAAAGACAATCGGCGTTATGAATATTATTTCCGCCCCGTTAGGCGGATTTCCCATGTGTCACGGGGCCGGCGGTCTTGCAGCCCAGTACCGGTTCGGCGCAAGGACGGGGGGATCGAATATCTTTGCAGGGGTTATTCTCCTCGTTATTGCAGCATTTTTTGCCAGTCCTGCTATCCAGGAACTGATCTCTCCCGGTATCTACGGGGCACTCCTCGTTTTTGTCGCCATTGAGATGGGGAAACATGGGTTGAAAACGGACTCCCTCCCAGTCACCGTCGTCACAGGTGTCCTTGCATTACTGTCAGTCATCGGTGGATTTGTTGCCGGGATGGTCCTCGCTTACCTGATGCAATGGAACAGGGGCAGGAAACAAAAGGGAAAAGATATCACACCACCCGAGGTCTTAAGAGAAAAACCGTCCGCTTAACATTTTTATCTGGTTAAGTATTATTATATAGGAAAGACCGGCTGTGACCAGATGGACAATAATACCCCTACCCACGTATGCCAGGACCCATATTTTGATCATGTAGACTGGATTAACGTCTGGAAAGAGCGAAAATTAAGGCAGTTATCCACTCCCCATTACAAGAACAGTGTCGATTTCTGGTCTGACAAAGAGAATGTAGAACGCCTTTATCTGTACGACAAGAAAGGAAGGGCAACCCTCGTGATGGAAC
>JALOPT010000025.1 GCA_025453715.1 Methanoregulaceae archaeon
ATGGTTTTCACCCTAGATCTCCAGTATGTCACCACTGCTTTTCTTCGCACCCTTTTTTTCGGGAAGGACTTCTTCAATGGCAGTGAGCAGCTGCCCAAGTTTTTCATTCCCAAAAACCTGCCGGAATGCCAGCAGTTCAGTTCTACTCATTACCATGATCCCCTTTTTCTTCATCTGTCGTCCATTCTCATCAACCGGGTTTACCTCCATGGCAAGCGACGCAGGCCTGCTCCGTGTTGCGGGAAGCCTGATTATCGATACACCGGGTAAGGACGTGTTCTTCCGCTCCCAGTCCTCACCGGTATCGAGGAACACACGCAGGTTTTCAGTTATTTCCATGACATTCACTCCGGTTCCCACCATAAAAGTGTATGCCACGCGGGGTGAAAGAGATAGATAATTTCCATATTTACCCTACAAATCGATCTCGTTATAGATCCGCCCTTTTTAATCCTGGAAACAATTTTATCAGGGATATCCCCGGCAGCTCACTTTCACCCCGCATGTTCCACCACTTTATCACTGCTGGCCGTGAACAGATCCGGAGAACATGGACCTCGAATGGTACCCGGATATCCTCGTCCCGGAACGGATGATCACGGTGATCATCGGCCCTCCGCGGGTTATGGCAGACGGTATGGACCACTGCGGCGGAATGATACGGCGCTTCCCGTTTCTGTATGCGTGCAGTAACTATTCCCTGGTCCTCCCGCTCCTTCACAGGATGACATTTGAGTTCTCAGTCCGCCGCGGTTTCACCTCAGACCAGATCTCAGCCATTATTGGTGAATGTGATGCCACGTACCTCATTGTCGAACACGATCCTTCGCTCTACGAGGATGACATGCGGCTGGTACCTGTTGTGGTGAACAAAATAAGGGGTTTTGCACGTGATGACGGGACTGTGATCGTGTACTCCCAAAGGGCAGACCCGTTCATGCGTCATCTCGTCAGGGCTGCCCACAGGGTATACCTGTATGCCGACTGGCAAACAGCCATTCGTGTCCACCAGTCAAAAAAACAGAAAAATATGCGTGCCGGCGGGGGAAGGGGTACTGTCCGTCAGGTACGGTTCGATGCATTCGGGGGTGGACCCGAGCCCGGGATTTCATGACACGGGAACGTCCCCGCATAATGTCTTTATCACGTTTACCATCGCCCGGAACTCAGGGGTCATCTCCGGGGATGCTCCGCCAGGAAACCGGTCCTCCCCTGAACAGGAAACTGCTTTATCACGGGTTTCCAGTACCAGGTGCCAGTAGGTCACCCCGCAACACCCGTGTGGGTTTGAATAGGTCTTATCCCACGACCAGACCCCGATATCATTAATCCCCTTCCAGAATGACTCCCAGCGTTCCTTCACAGGTGAAATGGCTCGTTGGGTGCAGTTAAAATTCCCTCCACTGGTCTCTTCCACAAGGAGGGCATCCCCATTCCACCGGACAGAAAACGAACCTCCTGCGTAGTCCCCCAGATAAAACACCAGGTATAATGGTCGCAGGTCCCCGTTATATGGAGAGTCCGGGCACCCGTTCATATTTGATCCAGTCATCATCCGGCCTGATAAAAAGATGCCCCGGTTTTTATTTATCACCTCTCCCATCCGCTCTGTGCACGTCCCCTTGCTTCACGCTCTTTGTTTTTCTCACATAATATCACAGGTGCCCCTGCTTTTCATTGGAGTCAATCCGGGCCGGGTGTATGCCCGTTTCCAAGCGGTTAATGCCACCCCCTGCAGATAGTACTGTACTCCAACATGTTGTCCCTCACCCTTTCAGCCGATCAACCCTTTAACCTGGATAAAACACTCTCGTGCGGGCAGGTATTCCGCTGGGTGGAGGCAGGTGGATGGTGGACCGGGATCGTAGGGGACAAGGTAATCAGGATCCGCCAGGATGGGGACCACCTTACCTGGGATGGAACCGATGAGCCATTTATCCGACATTATTTTTCCCTTGACCTTGACCTGCCAGCAATCCTGTCAGGAATTGATCGTGACCCGATCATCCACCAGGCGATCGAAGAATGCAGGGGACTCCGGATTATCAGGCAACCCCCATGGGAATGCCTGGTCTCCTATATCATCGCAACTTTCACAAATATTCCCTCGATCAAGCGGCGGATTACCTTGTTATGCAGGGAATTTGGTAATGAAATCAGTTCCGGCGGTGAGGCCTGTTTCTCTTTTCCAACCCAGGAGGCCCTTGCCAGGGCAGAGGAGTGCCAGGTAAGGGCATGCAGCCTCGGCTACCGGGCCCCATACCTTTGTCAGGTTGCACAACAAATCGAAGCGAATCCTGGATGGGCAGGAACTATCCGTAAGCTTCCCTACGAGGAGGCAAGGACAGAACTTATGCAATACCGGGGTGTTGGGCGGAAAGTAGCAGATTGTGTCCTCCTCTTTGGTTTCGGGCGGCTTGAGGCGGTGCCGGTTGATGTATGGATTGAGAGGATCATCAGGCAGCACTACCTGAATTCAGGAGAGAAAGCGAATTACGAATATCTCAGGCGATATGCCCAGGATTATTTTGGACCTTTTGCGGGGTACGCCCAGGAATATCTCTTCTGCATGAGAAACGATATCGCAAAAAAATGAATGATATTCAAGACCCTGGTATCCGGCATCCCGGTTGCCGGCATCACCCAGGTTATGTCCCGATATCCCAGCTTGACATGTAGGTGCGCTGGTCGGGGGTAAGTGAATCGATCTGGAACCCCAGTGCATCGAGTTTCAACCTGGCCACCTGTTCGTCAATCTCCTGCGGGACGTCAAATACACCGGCACCCATCGCTTTGCCATTTGTTACCACATGTTTTGCACAAAGCGCCTGGAGCGCGAATGATAGGTCCATTACCTCGACCGGGTGCCCCATCCCTTTTGGTGTTGCAAGGTTAACAAGCCGGCCCTCGGCGAGGACATGAATGTTTTTTCCGCCAACGCGGTACGAATCAATGCCGTCCCGGCGTACAACGCCACCGTTGTGGTGTTCAAGCCAGTCTACGTCGATTTCAACGTTGAAATGCCCCGCATTCGCAAGAATTGCCCCGTCTTTCATGACATTGAAATGCCGTTCAACGATGATATGGGTGTTGCCTGACGTCGTGATGAAGATCTCCCCTATCGCTGCTGCCTTGTCCATCGGCATGACAGTGAACCCATCCATGTATGCTTCGAGTGCCCGTCGCGGGTCAATTTCAGTAACGATTACCCGTGCACCAAGTCCGTGTAATTTCCGTGCCAGACCCCGCCCGCAATACCCATAACCTGCAACGACCGCGTGTTTACCGGCAATCAGGACATTTGTCGTCACCATGATCGCGGTCAGGGCACTTTCCCCTGTCCCGTGAACGTTGTCAAAATAGTGTTTCATCGGGGTGTCATTCACCGCAATCACCGGGAATTTTAATGCTCCCTCCTTCGCCATGGCGCGCAGACGGTGAATACCGGTTGTTGTCTCTTCGCATCCCCCGATTGTTGTATCGAGGAGCTCCTGCCGCTTGGTATGGATCTGGTAGATGAGGTCCATCCCGTCATCAATCGTAATCTGGGGCTTTGCGTCGAGCACCTTATCAATCGCTTCGTAATATTCGGTATTATTGGCACCACGGCGTGCGTAGCAGTGTACATTCCTCACCCGGTTTAATGCTGCAGCCACGTCGTCCTGTGTCGAGAGAGGGTTGCAGCCGGTGATGAACACGTCAGCACCACCTGCTGCGAGTGCAGAAACCAGGTTTGCAGTCTTTGCTTCGACGTGAAGTGCCATACCAATCCGCATGCCGCGGAATGGCTGTGACTTCACAAATTCTTCCTTAATTATTGAAAGCACCGGCATATACTGCCGTGCCCATTCAATTTTCAATTCTCCGGGGTCCATTCTTCACCAACGTAAATCCTGCAGGGCCTAAAAATCCGGGATCTTTGTCCAGTACCGGGGGTAACACCTGTTATGTAACTTGCGCAAACCACCGTTTGATAATCGGCGGCGTCCTGCAGGCTATCCCTTACCTGATTGGCCTGCAAATTACTTAATAGCACTACTGCCGGCACCCGATACCGGTCCGCCAGGCATAACCCTGATATACTCTCCTCCGGGAATGGTACTCCATGGTTCTGACCAGGCGGATCATCCCCTGTCTCGATATTAAAGATGGCAGAGTGGTAAAAGGGACTAATTTTGTAGGACTCCGGGATGCGGGGGACCCTGTCGAACTGGCCCAGCGATATAATGACCAGGGTGCAGACGAGGTCGTGTTTCTTGATATCACGGCCTCAAAAGAGAACAGGGGCACCCTTATTGATGTCATAACGCGTGCATCAGACCGGTTATTCCTGCCTCTTACTGTGGGTGGAGGTATAAGGAGCATTGATGATATCCATGCAATCCTCCGGGCGGGTGCGGACAAGGTAAGCATCAACACGAGTGCAGTCCATGACCCTGACCTTATCAGGCGGGGTGCCGAGCGGTTTGGTACACAGTGTATTGTACTAGCGATGGATGTCCGGAGGAATTTTACCCCGAACCCTGAAGGGACACCCGTCCTGCTCCCTGACGGGAGTACCTGCTGGTACGAAGTAGTAATTTACGGTGGGAGCAGACCTACCGGGATCGATGCAATTTCCTGGGCAAAAGCCGGAGAAGAACGGGGTGCAGGGGAGATCCTGCTCACCAGCATGGAAACAGATGGCACAAAAGGCGGTTTTGATATTCCCATTACTGCTGCCATATCAGATGCTGCCGGCATCCCGGTCATCGCAAGTGGCGGTGTCGGGACATACGAACATTTTTACGACGGCTTTACGCGGGGAAAGGCAGATGCCTGCCTCGCCGCCAGCGTGTTCCATTACGGTGAAATGACCGTCCAGTCTGTCAAGAAATATCTTGCATCCCGGCAGATCCCAATACGCATCTGAGGTCAATCTCGAACGCCGCAACGGACTGCTCGAGATCAAAGGCATTCAGCACGGCCGGGTGGATCTCCCCAAATATACCAGCTTTTTTTCCCTCTACGAGAATATCAGCCCGGCGGCCGTCAATAAACGCAGGGTCAGCGGATTCTTTCACGGAATATTCAATTGAAAGCTCGTGGAGCACCGCATCAGCGGATGCATACGCCTCTGAAAAGTCCGCATCCCGGTGGGTGCTGACACCTGCTGCCTGCAGGTGAGTGTGGCAGGAGTCCACCACGTCCCCGACCGTGAAGAGGCGCTGCGGGAGCTCGCGATGCCGGTTCATGGTCAGGAATTCGAGGAGCAGGGGGAGGAGGTCGGTCCTGACTACCGTGTTATCGATACTGATCGGGTGCATAACGCGGAGGACACCCGGGTGTTCCGTCCGTTGCATTTTCGTGTAGAGCACGTCCTCGTTCGTCAGTGTAAACGGCATTACCTCGAGATAACCAAGACCGCAGAAGACCTCGCGGGCGATGGCCGCGTGCACCTGGACGGGGTGAGGTTTTCCCACAGTATAGGTCTTCGGCGGCAAATCCTGGATCTTGTCATACCCATATGCAATCGCCACGTCCTCGAAGAGGTCCCAGTCGTGCATGATATCTGCCCGGTAGCAGGGAACCTGCACCTTCAACCGGTCTGCTCCTGCCGGTTCCGCACCAAACCGCATCTTTTGCAGAAGTGAGACCATCGACGATACTGTCAGGTCAACCCCGAGAAGACGGTTGCATTCCAAAACACTGACTGTCCGTTCCACCGGGGCGAGAGTCGGGGTCTGGACACCACTTATCCCAACGCTCTCGATCGTTGCACCTGCCTCCGCCATCGCTGTGCAGATGATATTTACGGCAACAGCAACCGCCCGCTTGTCGGTTCCTGTTGTATCGAGGAGGATGTTCTTCGTATCAATAGTCACCCGTGTCCGCTCGCCATTGATGATCGGGGGGAAGGAAAGGACATTGTCTTCATTATCCACGATCAGCGGGAACAGGGGGAAGTCGTTGACAATTTTCGCGTAGTCCCTGCCCTTCGGGTGCTTCACGAGGATCTCGTTCATTGTCATTGGTTCTGTATAATCGAGGGGAACAAACGCCCGGGTCCGGGGTGAGGCAATATAGCGGAACGGGGGGCTTACCATGTCGAGGTCGTGGATACCGATCGCCACCTTGCTCCGGCCCCTTCCGACCGCCCAGTGGAGTGACTCCTGCAGGGACATGATACTCTGGATGGACTCATCATCAAATTCAACCCCGCGGATTACCGCTGCCCCGAGCACCGGGCGGATATCTGCGAGCTTCGGGTCGACGGTGAACGAGATCCCTGATGGTTTCACCGGGTAAGATGGCAGCCCGGTCTCGATCTCCAGAAAACCCCGCATGGCCCGGGCAACACCTTCCGGAGAGAACAGGTCAGGGCGGTCAGGGAAGAACTCCACGTCTGCATGGTCTTCTTCGACCCGCTCGACATCCGACCCGATAAGGGCAACCTTGTCAAGGATTGTCTTCCTGTCAGTGCGGGTGAGCCGTTCAAGGTACTTATAGGGGAGGCTGATGACTGCCATTTCATATACCTCCCTTCGTTTTTCGCAGCGATGGTGTTTCGCGAAGGAATGCAACATCACTCCGGTGCAGGTAGCGGAGGTCTTTCAGATCAAGCCTTAGCATCGCGATCCGGCTTACACCAAGCCCCCATGCGAGGACCGGGAAATTGATCCCGAGCGGGGCGGTGACCTCCTCGCGGAAGACACCGGCGCCACCCATCTCGATCCAGCCGATACCATCGACGTATACTTCGGCATCAAGGCTCGGCTCGGTGTAAGGGTAATACGACGGCTTGAACCGCACACCCGTAAAACCCATCCGGTGGTAAAACTCGCGGAGGATCCCGAGCAGGTTACCGAAGGTGACACCCTCATCCATCACGATACCTTCCAGCTGCTCGAACTCCGCGAGGTGAGTGGTATCAATAGTTTCGCGCCGGTAGACCCTGCCAATGCAGAAGGCTTTGACCGGGGGGACGGGGTTCTTTGCAAGGTGCTGGATCGAAACGCTCGTCGTATGGGTCCGCAATACGCACTGCTCGGCCTTCTCCTCCTTCCAGGTCCCGCCCCACCCGGTGGAGGAGGTCTCCCCGCCGGACTCGTGCATCGCCTTCACTTTCTCGTAACCTTCCGGCAGCGGGAGGGTCTCACGGAGGTAGAAGGTGTCCTGCATTTCGCGGGCAGGGTGGTCCTGCGGCTGGAAAAGGGCGTCGAAGTTCCAGAAGGCCTGCTGGACAATGCCCCCGTAGAGCTCCTCGAATCCCATTTCAAGGAGGATTTCACGCATCTCTGCGATGATCCGCTGGTATGGGTGGACCTTACCGGGATATGCTTTCTTCGGGAGCTTGATTACGTCGTATTTGCGGAGGTTGAGATCTTTCCATTCACCCGATATGATCTGCTCACGGGTAAGTGTCCCGGTCTCCCCGCGTAGGTCGAGGCCTTTCTGTGCGAATCTTAGCCCTTCGGGAGTGATAGCAATGATGTATCGGACGGTCTCGGCCTCCTGCAGGAGGCCACGCTTGACAATCTCCTTTGTCGCCGTGTCATTGGCAGAAGGGTTTTTTAATGCCTGTTCATACACTTCGGTGGATGCACCAGTCACTTTGACAATGGCAGTACCTTCAACTTTCACCAGGCCTTTCTTTCTCAGCTGGCCAAACCCGATCCTGAACGCCTCATGCTTCTGAAGATCGGCAAGGGTTGTTCCCGGCTCGATGTCTTGTAAGAGTTGTGTCTCGGGGAGCCCTTTCTGTAAGTAGACCTTCCCTTCATCTGTATACGTGAATTCTTTTGCAACATTCCTCTCGACCGTGGCAAGTCCATTGTCCTGTAAAAGATAGGCCCACTGCACTACTGCCTCCGGGGTTGCCACCAGCAGGCCGGCAAAATGCGAGGCATCCGCTTTTTTTTCTTTTTCGAGGGTTGCAAGCAACCTCTTCTCGTTCTGTGTCAGTTCTGCCATGTCACACCCTGATCCCGTCTGAGCATGCGTCCATCTTCTCCCTGAAATCTTTCAGGAACGTTACCACCCGTTCGGCGGTGTCCTTCTTGCACTGCCCGCAGGTCACCTCACCGGCCATGCATTTCCGCCGTATTTCCGCAAGCTCTGCATCGTCTGTTACCATGTGGAAAAGGTTGAGGAGGAAGAGCGAGCACTTGTCAGGTTCCCCGCCAAGGCGTTTCTGCTCTTCCAGGGTCATCCTTCCACCGGTGATCCCACTCATCACCTTCTTTCTCACCGTGGCCTCGGGTTCGTAAAAGGAGATGATGCTCTCCGGGATACTCGAGGACATCTTCCCGCCAGTCAGGCCCGGCATAAAAATGTGGTACGTGGACGAGGGAGTATAGAAGGCAAACCCGCCTTGTGCCCGTTCAATCTCCCGCACCCTGGCAGCAACGTCGGTGCATTGCGCCCCTTTGATATCGACATGCCCCTCGTACTTTTTTGCATGCGGGAACGCTTGCTTGACCGCTTCGAGCGCTGCCTCCGGTGCATTCTTGGATCGGACGCTGATGTACCCGTCCCGATCCTCGATTGTGAACATCCGCATCTTGTGGGCGATCCCGCGGGTAAGCCGGATATGGGGGTCCTGGTCAACACCAACCGGCACCAGAGTCGGGGCCGGCCCGCGGTCAATCTGCGGGTAAAGAATGTCAGCGACCTGTGTGATCACACTATCTGCGTGGGCGAGGTCGGTATCGGCGCCAAAGCCATAAATTGCCGTGAGTTCCGAAAAGTTCACCTTTGTCGCCGCTTCAAAGGCAAGGTCCTTGAGCCGGTCATTTTTGCTCTGGAAATAGGTCTGGCCTTCAAACCCGAGTGCATAGAGGCAGGAGAGGTACTCCTTCCCAAACTCATCGCACTTATCCCACGAGAGGCCCCGGACAGCGTGGGCTTCCCGGTCTGCAATAGTAACATACCCGTTACCACCCTGCTGAACATGCCATACGACCTCTTTCATCACCATCAGGTGGCCGAGATGCGGGTGGCCGGATGGCATAAACCCTGTCAGGATATGGAACTGGCGCCGGTTGCATATGGCATCGGCGATCACCTGGTAATCCCGGTGCCCGAGGACGATCCCACGGCGGATGAAGTACGGGACCTCCGGCAGCGTACCTATTGCGTCCCCGATCGGTGAAATGCCAAATTCAGAGAATGTTTTCTCGATTTCAAGCGACGGCTGACTCGACCATGGGTTGATCTCCGGTAACATAAGGCGGGCCTCGTTTCCTGTGAATTTTATGATACGTATCGGATCTTATGATGAATATGGGATCATTTTCATATTTCAGAGTTTTATCCTGGCAAATTCGATATAATGAATGCCTGTAGTATGTACACAGCCAAACAACATCTTCTTTTTCACACTGTGAGAGAGGCGGACCGACCGGGAAATCGTGCTCATCGGCATCGCCCCCTCGGTGGCGACAGCATGGACAAGCATCTCCGAATGGACCTTTGTCCCGGTATACACCCGGAAATGGTGACCAAACTTGTACCCTGTCTTCGGTGTATAGCCATGCTCACGCATATCGCTATAGACCAGTACCTTTTCTCCCATCTCAAGGTCTGCAATATATGCAAGAGCAAGGTATTCATCCCGGGTGACCGGCTTTCCCTCGCAGGAAAGTGAGAGGCACCCGGTCTGCATCAGGTAAAGGGTCTCAAGCGATGACAGTACCAGCCTTGTACGGTCAAGGCGCATACCGAACAAGCCAGGCAGGGACCCCGGGGAACTTGAGGGGGATAATCCAGGGGATATACAAGGTCTTTCCGCCGTTGTTACCTCAGGTGTGCCTTCCTGTGGTACTGCCAGGGGAGCTCCGGGTTTTTTGTTCTGTGGTTTTGTTTCCGGGGCTGTGGCGGACTTTATTTCATCAGGGACGGAAAGGACAGCAGACCTTCCAAACAACGTACCGTTCAACGGGCCCGGGGTCACGGAAGGCCCGATGTCCGGGAGGGACTGGACTTTTATCTCATAATACGTGAGTTCATTTTCGTCATCAACCACCGCGAGGACATGCTGTTTTCTCATGTGGGCCGATGCTGAAAATTCCCGGACTAGTACCCCGAAGTCGATCATGTCGCGTTCTGAAAGGACACGGACCATGTACTTTGACTGCCCGGTACCAGGTCGTTCTCCCCGCCGGAACACCCTGAAATCATGTGGGCCGGTTTGAACTGCATATCCCCTCTCCCGCAGGTCGCGGTATACCAGGTAACTACGGAGAAAGTTTGGTTCGGTTGTAAAGGCAGACAATAACCGGTCAAAATCATAACCTGTGATTTCAATGCGGTTCCTGTGGATAAGGTAGAGCGCCTCAACAGGGGCCAGGCGGAGCACTGAGCCATCCTTATCAGGTCTCCCGTAGCCGCTCTGCTCGTAGAGAGTCCTTGCTTCTTTACCGAGCCTGACTTCCTTACCGTCGAACTGCGCTTTCACGTTCTATATGAATACGTCGTTTTCCTTTATAAGTGACAACACCGCCGGGCATCGTTTCCCGCTGCCCCGGATGCGTGTGGCTATTCCTCCATGGATGATTGCCGGTTCAGTGGTTCATACCAGCCTTCCGGGCAGGATATGAAAAAATTATCGCTGGTAAAATCATTTCGTTCAAATTCCCTGTATTCACCGTTCAATTATCAAAAAGGGGATGTATCTACCTGGTGCTTTCCGGGTCCCGGGTCGCATGAAGGTAACCCAGAAGCCCGAGCGGGGCCTGGCTTGGCATATAGTCCACCTGGAAATGATAATTACGGCTGATATAATCAAGGAAAAGGGGGTTCGGAGGTCCGCTCACCGGGGGCAGATGGAGCTCCATTTCTATCCGGCGGACCGGACCGAGGTCGTGAGGGTCTATTAGCCACTCTGCCCCTTCGCAATCACATTTAAGAAAATCACAACCTCCCGCCATTCCGATGATCGTTTTCAATGAAACGGTTGTCATATTCCGGCTTGCACCATCCCAGCTGATGACCTCTGTATACCCACTCCCCAATGCGCAATCCAGTATGGTTACGGAGGCCCCGTTCAGACGGATATTTTTTTGAAGGATTTCGTACGTAAGCGGCTCAACGGCGTAGACCGAATCAGAATAACAGGCTGCCCGGATACAGAAGGCCCCGACATTTGCACCGATATCAATAACGATATCGTCTTTTTTTATGTCGGAAAAATGGTATTCAGGGACATCGTAAATCTGGCGGAACCCGGCAGGCACATTCAAAAACCTGATATTGTCCCGGGTGGTGGTAGTTGACGGTGCAGGTCCTGTATTAAAAAACTCATTCACAACCATGATCTTCAAAGTGATTTACCGGGTTGGAGCCACGTTATTACATACGGCAGTGTTACCCGGAACTGGTCTCACAAGCCTAGCCTCCTTCCGGTCTTATTGCTTGTTTTTCCTTGATAAAAGTCCCGGTGCGGTATTCAAAAATCGCCTGGCGTAGTTCATCCTGCGTATTCATCACGATCGGGCCACCCCACGCAACCGGCTCCCCTATGGGTCTCCCTGTAATGAGAAGGAACCGGAATGTCCCGTGGAGGGAAGCGGCATTCACAACGTCACCATCACCAAATAATAATACATCACGGTTTTCAACGGGAGACCCGGAAAGACTGCCCAATGTCCCCGTCCCCCCAATCACGTAGGCCGCAGCCATATCTCCTCTTGCTACAGGAATGGCAATTTCGGCCCCTTCTTCCATGCTGACATCAGCATAGGAAGGTGCGGTAATGATATCCTCCACCGGGCCTCTTACACCGCCAAATTCTCCGCTGATAACCCTGACTGATACACCCGGTGCTGGTGCTGTAGTGGGGACCTTTCCGGCTTTGATTTCCTGGTACCGGGGCCTCATCATTTTATGGGACTTCGGCAGGTTGACCCAGAGCTGGAACCCCCCCATCAGGCCATTCACAGGTTTAGGCATTTCCTGGTGGATAATCCCTGAGCCGGCAGTCATCCACTGGATATCCCCGGCGCCGATAACCCCTGAATTACCCATACTATCCCCGTGTTCAACTTTGCCGTCGAGCATGTAGGTGACGGTCTCGATACCCCGGTGCGGGTGCCATGGGAATCCGGGAAGGTACGCTGCCGGGTCATTACCGGCACGAAAATCATCAAGCATCAGGAACGGGTCAAACAACGGCACCTGCCCGTACCCGAATGCACGGTGAAGGCGGACTCCTGCACCTTCAATTGTCTCATGCGCACTGAATACCTCCCTGGTACCCCGCACCTGTTCCATACAGGACAAGGGGATTATAATCGTATGAATTTTTGTATTGAAACCCGGGTTTTCCATTAGACCTCTTACTTTCCTGTTTTTTCAGTTAGCGGTCGTAATAATACCCTGCCGGGAGGGGTCATTCCCCTTTTCCGTAATGCATAGTAAAAAGTGCTATGTATTCATCGGCATATGCAGTCGAATCGCACCGGAGGGTAAACTCCGGGCCAAGCTCTGATTTAAACTGGTCATTCCACTGGTTTCTTAGCATGTGATAATCAGAGCGTATCCCGCGTGGCTGCGTCATGAGAGAGACCAGTTCTGTCATCAGGAACGAGTCAACACAATCGGTGACAACATCTACAGGTGCATCATGGGCATAGACAAAGTCGATAATTCTCCCGTAGGACTGGTAAACTGACAAGGCAAGTTCCGGTGAATACAGTTCTGGCAAATCGTTATTTGCATCGAGTTCAAAAAGCAGGAAGTGGTTAACCCATGGCTTTATCCGGGCAAGGCAGGTTTTTTTATCTTCGGCCGGCATGTGGTGATACGCCAGCGAGCTCATCGCAATGTCATAACGGTGATGTAATCTTCCTGAAAAGTCCAGTATCCTGGAATGTTCAGTACTGATCCGGACACCTGGAAACGCATCTGACACCGTTTTTTTTGCGAGAG